>NZ_VSZV01000354.1:63128-147742 GCF_008919455.1 Rhizobium sp. PEPV16 | reverse complement strand
GACAATGAAGCGGGAAACCAAAGCCGCTCGTGATCTCCCCCCGTGTGGGGGAGATGCCCGGCAGGGCAGAGGGGGGTGTGGTGCAACATACGCAAGCCTCTCTATATCACCGTCCGCGCTCGAAGTGCCGCCGCAAGCGTGCCCTCGTCGAGATAGTCGAGCTCGCCGCCGACGGGTACGCCGTGCGCCAGCCGCGTGATCTTCACGTCGAGCCCCTGCAACTGGTCGGTGATGTAATGCGCCGTCGTCTGTCCCTCGACCGTGGCATTGACCGCGATGATCAGTTCCCGGATGCCGCCTTCGCCGACCCGGTCGATCAGGCCGCGAATGTTGAGATCGTCAGGACCGATCCCGTCGAGCGGCGACAGCGTGCCGCCGAGCACGTGATAGGCGGCGTTCATCGCGCCTGCCCGCTCCAGCGCCCAGAGATCCGATACGTCCTCGACGACAATGATGACGGATTGATCGCGTTGGACGTCGGTGCAGACAATGCAGGGGTCGACCGTATCGACATTGCCGCAGCGCGAGCAGATTTTCACCTTGTCATAGGCCTCGCCCATCGCATTCGACAGCGGGCCGAGCAGCTGGTCCTTCTTCTTGATCAGATGCAGTGCCGCCCGGCGCGCCGAGCGCGGCCCAAGGCCTGGCACCTTCGCCAGAAGCTGGATGAGTTTTTCGATTTCGGGTCCGGTGACTCGTTTTGCCATGCGCCGTTCTTAACTGATATGGAACGAAAACGGAATCGCGGAAGGATCGGCCATACCATGAAAATCCTGGCCTTGTGCACCGGCAATCCGGAAAGACTGCCGGGCAAGAGCTACAAGACCGGCATCTTCAAACACGCCGTCAAGGGCGCGGTGATGATCGACGCCGAAGGTCTTGTCGGCGATGCGATCTGCAACCGCAAACACCATGGCGGCGTCGACCAGGCTGTCTATGTGGAGGGATCGCTGACGCTCGACTGGTGGGGCAGGGAGCTTGGCCAGCCCTACGAGCCGGGCACCTTCGGCGAAAACATGGTGATCTCAGGCCTTGACAATCGCCACGTCTGCGTCGGCGACCGGTTCACCTCGGGGAACATCATCCTCGAAGTCACGGCATGTCGCGTCCCCTGCGCCACCTTCGCCGCCAGGATGGCCGATCCGAAATTCGTCAAACGCTATACTGCCGCTGCTCGTCCCGGCATCTACTGCCGCGTCATCCAAGGTGGCGTAGCCGAGGCTGGAATGCCTGTAGAGCATCGACCCTTTGCGGGAGAGAAAGTCACGATGCCGGAGCTGATAAAAACGTTCGGCCGGCGCCTGTCCGAGGCGGACCGATCGCGATATCTCGCTGCACCGATCCACTACAAGCTGAGAGCCTTGTTGCAAGCCGGGCATTGATCGCGCGAGTATACGCGGCGATTGCTCAGAACGGCAGCTTGAAGCCCGGTGGGATCGGCAGGCCTGCCGTCAGCGCCTTGGTCTTTTCGGCGGCGAGCGCCTCGGCCTTGTCCTTCGCGTCCTTGTGAGCGGCGACGATCAGGTCCTCGAGGATCTCGACATCGTCTTCCTTGAACAGCGACGGATCGATCTTCAGGCTCTTCAGCTCGCCTTTGCCCGTGATGACCACGGCGACGAGACCGCCGCCCGCTTTGCCTTCGGCCGTGAGCTCGGCGATTTCCGCCTGCATCTGCTCCATCTTGGCCTGCATTTCCTTGACTTTGCCCATCATGCCCATGATGTCGCGCATCGTCTCGCTCCTTGTTGAAACCTCAAAATTCTATGTCGTCGCCCGGCAGGATGTCACCTTCCTCGGATTCGGCGGCGGCCGGCGGCGTCGCCGCGCCTTCCTCCTCCGGTTCGGGCGCCCGCACGCGCACGTCGATGATCTTAGCACCGGGAAAATGTGCAAGGATTGCCGCCACGTCAGGATCCTGGCGCGCGTCGATCACATGCTGTTCCCGCGTCCTGGCCTCCGCTTCGACAAGCGTCGGCTGGCCCTCGTCGCGGCTGAGGCTGACGATCCAATGGATGCCGGTCCATTCCTTCAGCTTGACCGCAAGCTCGTTGAGCAGCGTCGTCGGCGCACCGGGAGCCAGGCTGACGTCGAGCCGGCCGGCTTCGATCCGGACGGGGCGCAGGAAGGTGCGCACCATCGCCTTCAGCTTCGGATCGCGTTTCTCGGTGGCGAGGTTGACGATATCATTGACCGAATTGACCGGGACGAGCGGCTTCGGTGCCTCCGCCGGTTTTGGCTCGATCCGCCCGACAGGCATGGTCTCCGGCTGGCTGCTCGGCACCGCACGCAGCATCGCCACCGGCGCGGAAGACGGCGGCTGGCTCGGCGCGGTTTCCGCTGCACGCGCCGCGACACTGCTCTGATAGGGAACCCGTGTCCCGTTGCCGCCGCCACTGCCGGAAGGCGGGGAGTTGGGCCGCGGGCCAGCATTGTCGCCGGAAAATTCGGCAAGCCGCCGCGCCGCGTCCTCGGGCGCCGGCAGATGCGCGGCATGTGCAAGCCGGATCAGCACCATCTCGGCTGCGCCTGCGGTCCGCGACGAGCCTTCCGTTTCCGGAATGCCCTTGAGCAGCATCTGCCAAATGCGCGACAGCGTCGTCACCGCAACGCCCTTGGCGAATTCCGCCGCCTTGGTGCGTTCGACCTCGCTGAGCGAAGGATCGTTTGCCGCATCCGGCACATATTTCAGCCGCGTCACCAGATGAGTGAAATCGGCAAGATCGGTCAGCACCACCACCGGATTGGCGCCGGCTTCGTACTGGTTCTGGAACTCGCCGAGGGCGGCGGCCACATCACCTTTGACGATATGCTGGAAGAGATCGACGATCCGGGCGCGATCGGCAAGGCCGAGCATGCCGCGCACGGCTTCCGCCTGCACGACGCCCGCGCCATGAGCGATCGCCTGATCGAGCAGCGACAGGCCGTCGCGCGCCGAGCCTTCGGCAGCACGCGCGATCATCGCCAGCGCGTCGGCTTCCGCCTCGATGCCTTCCTTGGCCGCGATCGTCGTAAACAGCCCGACGAGATCGGAGGCGCTGATGCGGCGCAGGTCGAAGCGCTGGCAGCGCGACAGCACGGTGATCGGCACCTTGCGGATCTCGGTGGTGGCGAAGATGAATTTCACATGCTCCGGCGGCTCTTCCAGCGTCTTCAGCAGGCCGTTGAAGGCCTGCGTCGACAGCATGTGCACTTCGTCGATGATATAGACCTTGTAGCGCGCCGAAACCGGCCGGTAACGCACCTGCTCAATGATCTCGCGGATATCGTCGATACCGGTATGGGAGGCGGCATCCATCTCGATCACGTCGACATGCCGGCCTTCCATGATCGCCTGGCAGTGCTCGCCGGGCGTGCGGAGGTCGATCGTCGGCTTGTCGATTTCCGATGTCTTGTAGTTCAGCGCCCGCGCCAGGATGCGCGCCGTCGTCGTCTTGCCGACGCCGCGCACGCCGGTCAGCATGTAGGCTTGGGCGATGCGGCCGGTCTCGAAAGCGTTGGTGAGGGTGCGGACCATCGGCTCCTGGCCGACCATCAGGTCCGTGAAATCCTTGGGGCGGTATTTGCGAGCCAGCACTCGGTATCCGGTGCCCGTCGAGGCGGCATCTTTTGATTGTCGCTCGGTGTCGCTCATCGCCCTGCTTGTCGCCCGGACTGTCGGGCACTTCGTGGAGAGAAGGTGGGAGGCTGGCACGATGACCCGTGCCGGGCTCGTTAGGGCTGCTTCCTTCCGGACCTGACCCGGTTGGCGAGTGGCTCGTCCACCACCAACCTCCCGGATGCACATATCGGCAATATCGTCATCAAAAGCAAGCCAACATGCGAAAAAACTGCTAGTCGTAGGAAAAGACAGGAGGAATGCCCTTTGAACGGTTTCGTGCTCGACCCCAGGCTCGAAAATGACAGCATCAGCATCATGGTCACCGGCCTCTGCGATCTGAGATTGTCGAAGGACGCCCGCTGGCCCTGGCTCATTCTCGTGCCGCGCCGGACTGATATCACCGAAATCTTCGAACTGACGCCGCTCGACCAGGTGCTGCTTGCCTTCGAGACGGAACTGGTCGCCAAGGCGCTGAAGAAGATCACCGGCGCGACAAAAATCAATGTCGGGGCTCTTGGCAACATCGTCCGCCAGCTTCATGTTCATGTCATTGCCCGCTTCGAAGGCGATGCCAACTGGCCGGGTCCCGTCTGGGGCTTCGGGCGCGCGGAGCCCTACGAAGACGGAAAGAGAGACGAATTTACAGCGAAGCTGCGGGAAGCCCTGTCATCATGAGTCATTCGCTTTTCGATTCGGATGCGCCGCATCCGGAACCCAGCAATCTCACGGCCTTTGCCGCCAACGATCTCAACCGCGATTCCGAGCATCGCGACGAACAATCCGTCGAAAAGGCGCTGGCCAAGGAAGGCACCCATATCTTCGCCTTCACTAGGGATAAGCTGGTGCTGAAGCATGACGGCCAGGTGCTCGACCCGCTCTTTGCCCGCTACGAGCTGCAGGAATTGCAGCCGGATTGGGACGAGACCGTGCTTCTCGGTTACCGCAAGAGCGGCGAGCCGCGCCTTGCCGTTCCCGTCGGCATCGACGTCGACGACCTCACCAGCCACTATAAGCCTGCCGACGGTCGCACGCTGTTTCGCGAAATGCTGATCGACGAAGTGTTGCTCGGCGAATTCGCCCAGGCCGCGAGCCTCATCCGCTGGAATGGCGACAATCGCTTTTGCGGCCGCTGCGGCTCGGCGATGGAGATCCACATCGGCGGCTACAAGCGTGTCTGCGCCGCCTGCGAACACGTGATCTTCCCCCGCACCGACCCCGTCGTCATCATGCTGACGGTCGACGAGCAGCGCGACCTCTGCCTGCTCGGCCGCAGCCCGCATTTCGCGCCGGGCATGTATTCCTGTCTCGCCGGCTTCCTCGAACCCGGCGAGACCATCGAAAACGCCGTGCGGCGCGAAACGCTGGAGGAATCGGGCATCCGCACCGGCCGCATCCGCTATCACGCCTCGCAGCCCTGGCCGATGCCGCATTCACTGATGATCGGCTGTTACGCCGAGGCGAAATCCACCGAAATCAGCCGCGACGAGACCGAGCTGGAGGATTGCCGCTGGTTCACCCGCGAGGAAACGATCGAGATGCTGGAACGCCCGAGCGCGACAGGCAAGGCCTCTCCGCCGAAAGGGGCGATCGCCCACCGCCTGATGCGCGACTGGGTGGAGTGGAAGCGCTAGCGTCATGCCCATCGCCCGCTCGGAACGGCTGCTGACGCTGCTCCAGACGCTCCGGCGTTACCGGCGGCCGGTGACCGGCACGGTGCTGGCACAAGAGACCGGGGTGAGCTTGCGGACCCTCTATCGCGATATTGCCAGCCTGCAGGCCCAGGGCGCGATGATTGAAGGCGAAGCCGGCATCGGCTACGTGCTGAAGCCGGGCTTCATGCTGCCGCCGATGATGTTTTCCGAGGAGGAGCTGGAGGCATTGGTACTCGGCTCGCGCTGGGTGGCCCGCGCCGCCGAGCCGCGCCTTGCCGGCGCCGGCGCCGATGCACTGGCCAAGATTGCCGCCGTGCTGCCGGCCGATATGCGCGAGATGATCGATTCGGCAGCGCTTTTCGTCGGTCCCAAACGCAGGGACGAGGACAAGGCTGACGTTTCGGCCATCCGCAGGGCGATCCGCCTGGAGCGAATCCTCGAACTGCATTATGGCGACGAGCAGGGCCGTATCTCGCGCCGCCGCGTCTGGCCTTTCGGGCTCGGCTATTACGAGCATGTGCGCGTCCTCATGGCCTGGTGCGAACTGCGCCAGGATTTTCGCCATTTCCGCACCGATCGCATCATCGATATGGCCTTGCACGAGGTGCGCTATCCGCGCCGCCGCACAGTGCTCCTCAAGGAATGGCGCGAGACGCAGGACGTGCAGATGGAGAACTGAACGCTGCTGCCATAAACTGTCAGCAGATGGAGTTATTATCAGTACACTTCACCAGGAAGGAGTACTGATCATGGTAACGCCTCCAGCCATTCATTTCACCAACGACCGTTTTGCGGCCGAGTCCTTTGCCGATGTCATTTCGGCCGAGACTTTTGCCGATGTCCACCAGTCAGCGCGCTCCGGCCTGCTGCACCTGGTCATGAACATTTTCCGATTTCGCAGAGGAGACCGCACCGGCCTCGACCTTGAAGCGGCACCGGATTACCGGAAGCGCGACCTCGGCTTCATCGACGGACGCGACCCGCGCCGCGAGGACCGCTTTCCGCTCTAACGCATATCGCACAAAAGTGTGCAGCGGTTTTGCGACAACGACATGCGCGACCACTTTAGGCCGCCCATCCTTATCAACATTCTGCCCGACGAGAACGGGGCGTTGCGATCGCAACGCCCTCGGTAGTCTGCTGCCATTCATTGTCAGCAGACGAGATCTCTCGCGGCGCAATTCGTAAACAACGGGAGAACCGAAATGACCAGCCCCAATCTCATCATTCTTTACGTCAAGGACCCGGCTGAAAGCGCCAGCTTCTACCGGAATCTGCTGAACCGCGAACCGGCGGTGGAAGCGCCGAATTTCGTCGCTTTTCCGCTTGAGGGCGGCTTCACGCTCGGCCTCTGGCGGCGCAGCAAGGTCGAGCCGCAGCCCTCCGCCATCGGCAATCGCGGCGAAGTGGCCTTCATGGTCGAAGGAGAAAATGCCGTCGCCAGGCATTATGAAGACTGGCGCCAGCGCGGTCTGCCAATCGCCCAGGAACTGACCGAACTGGATTTCGGCCCGACCTTCGTCGTGCTCGACCCGGACGGGCATCGGCTGCGTGTCTGTGAGCCGGATAAATAATTCAGGCGACTTACGGGGCTTGCCTTGGAGCATGATGCCGAAAAGTGTCAGCGGTTTCGGACAACATCATGCTCTAACTATTTAGTTAGAACACGATGACTTCATCCTGTTCTAAAGCAGGCCTCGCATCGCATGCCCCTTGTAGACGCCGAGGATGCGGACTTTCTCGGAAAAGAACCGCAGTTCCTCCAACGCCCGGCGCACGTTCGGGTCGTTCGGATGGCCTTCGATATCGGCGTAAAACTGCGTCGCCACGAATTTTCCACCGAGCTGGTAGCTTTCGAGCTTCGTCATGTTGATGTTGTTGGTGGCAAAGCCGCCGAGCGCCTTGTAGAGCGCGGCCGGAATGTTGCGGACGTTGAAGACAAAGGTGGTGACGACCTTTTCTTCCGCCGAATTCCGTTGCGCCCATTCCTCGTCGCGGGACAGGATGACGAAACGGGTCACATTGTTTTCCGTATCCTCGACATTTTCGGCGATAATCTCAAGCCCGTAGAGATCGGCGGCAAGGCGTGGCGCCAAGGCGGCCATCGAGCGGTCGCCGGTTTCTTGCACGAGTTTCGCCGCCCCCGCCGTATCGCCGGCGATCACCGGCTTCCAGCCATTGGCGCGAACGATCTTGCGGCACTGGCCGAGCGCGTGGATATGGCTGTGCACCGTGCGGATCTCGTCCTTGGTAACACCGGGCAGCACCATCAGCTGGAAGCGGATCGGCATGAAATATTCGCCGATGATGTGCAGCCGCGACTCCGGCAGCAGATGGTGGATATCGGCGACGCGCCCGGCGATCGTGTTCTCGATCGGGATCATCCCGATATCGGCATCGCCGTTGTCGACTGCCGTGAACGCATCCTCGAAGGTCTGGCAGGGCAGCGGCTCCATGGTTGGAAACATATCGCGGCTGGCCATGTCGGAATTGGCGCCGAATTCGCCCTGAAAGGCGATCCTGTTGGTCTTGATGTTCATGATGGTTCCGTCAGTTCGACTTTGCGGAGAGGATGCGCCGCGCTTTTTCGAGGTCGGCGGGAGTATCGACACCGAGCGGAACCGTGTCAACGATCTCGGCGTCGATGCGCATGCCTGCTTCCAGCGCCCGCAGCTGCTCCAGCGATTCGCGCTTTTCGAGCGTCGAGGGGCCGAGCGAGACGAAGCGTTCGAGCGCCGCGCGCCGATAGGCATAAAGGCCGATATGGTGGTAGAGCGGCCCCTGGCCGTAAGGGGCGGTCGCGCGCGTGAAGTAGAGCGCGTGCAGCCGGTTGGCGGAAATCGGCGAACCGACGATCTTGACGATGTGCGGCGCGGTCTTGTCCTCCTCATTGTCGATTTCGGTCGTCAGCGTACCGATATCGACCGCCTCGTTTTCGAGCGGGCGCAACGCCGCGCGCACCGTTTCCGGATCGATCGTCGGCAGATCGCCCTGGACGTTGACGATGATTTTCGCCTTACCGTCCGGATCGACTTTCGTCAGCGCCTCGAAGATCCGATCGGAACCCGATTGATGGTCTGCACGGGTCATGACAACTTCGAATCCGGCGGCGGCCACGGCATCGAACACTCTTGTGTCGTCGACAGCGACGACGACACGGCCGATGGCTGCTTCCCTGGCACGCAGCGCCACCTGGACGATCATCGGCAGACCGCAAATATCGGCCAGCGGCTTGCCCGGAAGCCGGGTGGAGGCCATGCGCGCCGGGATCAATACGAGCACGCCGTCTAAATTTGAATCGCTCATGGTTCGGGCCTTCTATTCCGGGCTGAAAAGTGTCAAAAAGTCTCACGCACAAGACCATTTAGACAGTTGCAACGATCACCCAAAAGACATAGGTTCCGCGCGATTTCAAGATGGTCCGGTTTATGGTCTGCCGGCTGCAAGGGGAGCATTGCAGATGAATTCATACGTCAATACGGCCGTTGGGGCGCTGCTCGGAACGATTTTCGTTCTGATGTCTGTCTCCATCGCGTCCGAAGGGATCTTCCATTCCGAAGCACCGGAAAAGGAAGGTTTCGCGATCGTTGCCGAAGAGGCGCCTGCCGCCGGCGGTGAGGCTGCGCCTGCCGTTGCCGTTCCGATCGCGCAATTGCTCGCTTCTGCAGATGCCAAGGCCGGTGAAACTGTCTTCAAGAAGTGTCAGTCCTGTCATGACGCCACCAAAGGGGGACCGAATAAGGTCGGTCCCAACCTCTTTGGTGCCGTAGATCGCCCGATCGCCTCGCATGAAGGCTTTGCCTATTCCGCTGCCATGAAGGATTTCTCCAAGGGCGGCAGCGAGAAGTGGACCTTCGAAAACCTCAACAAGTTCCTGCTGGCGCCAAAGAAGGACATTCCAGGCACCGCGATGGGCTTCGCCGGTCTGGCGAAGGATCAGGAGCGCGCCAACGTTATCCTCTACCTGCACACGCTCGCCGATTCGCCGGTGCCGCTGCCGGATCCGAACGCCGCGACGCAGTAGCACGGCAGACAATCGCAGGACATTGAAGCCCGGCCCGCAAGCCGGGCTTTTTCGTTGTGCGGTAACGACATGCGTAAAGCAAAGACCTCAGGCGCTGAGGAAATAGGCCCAGAGCGAAACCGTGATCGCGCCGAGCGCCGTCGTCACCGTGATCGTCGAGGCGGCGAGGCTGTGACCGACGCCGAAGCGGTTGGCGATCAGCCAGGCGTTGACGCCGGTTGGGACGGAGGAGGTCAGCACGATCGCTGCCGTCCATTCGGGGCTGAGACCGAGCAGATGGCTCGCCGCCCAGACGCAGCCGGGCAGCAGCAGCAACTTCAGGCTCGAGGTGACGCTGGCGATGCCGAGATTGCCGGAGACGCCGTATCTCTCCAGCGCCATGCCGAGCGATATCAGCGCCGCCGGACCGGCAATGCCGGCGATCTGCCCGACGACCGTTGCCACCGTTGTCGGCATGGTGAGACCGGAAAGGTGCATGGCCATGCCGGCCGCAAGCCCGATCACCAGCGGATTGCGCACGAGGTTGACGGCGATCTGGCGAAGCACCAGCACCATGCTGCGATCGCTTTTGCCAGCGATCTTGCGCTCGGCATGCTCCATCAGCACCGTGCCGGCGACCATCATGACGGGCAGATGCACGGCAAGCAGGATCGACAGCGCCACTAGCCCTTCGTCGCCGACGGTCCGCTCGACGAGGGGCAGGCCGATGAAGATATTGTTGGCGAAGGCCGAGGAAACGCCGGCCAGCACGCCGATCCGTTCGTCGCGTCCGAAGAGGCGTGTGGCGGCGATATGGCCGGCCGTCCACGTGATGGCAACGCCCGAAAAGTAGACGATCCAGAGCCGGAAGGGCGAGGCGCCATGAAAATCCGCCTCGGCGATGGTGCGGAAGAGCAGAAGCGGCACGGCGATCTTGAAGACGAATTCGCTGAGCGCTTCGCCGACATTCGACGCCATCAATCCGCTGCGCACGATCACCCAGCCGATGAGAATCAGAATGAAGACGGGAAGGACGTCGAAAATGATGGCTGACATAGGGGAGGCTGCTCTGCGCGGGGGAGTATTCGACGTCTAGCAGCAAACTGCTTGGTTTGAAAAGGCAATCGCCGTCCAATCAAGCACATCGGCAAAACAAAAAAAGCGGGCATAGCCCGCTTTTCCGCTCCGGTCTTGCCGGAAACCCGGATCACGAAGCTGCCAGTTCATCCGTGGTCAGCATCGCGCCGGTAAGATCGAAGGGGTCATCCCTCGTGCGCCCGGCTGCAACTGAAAGCTGCTCATGCCGGTCTTCTTGCGAGTATTTCTAGATATTGAAAATGACAGGGACATGACGAATAGGCGGCACTTTTGCGAAGAAATAGACAGGCCATCCACCATTTATCCTTCCAAACCGCGGAAATTTCGCTAAGACCAAACCCCGGCTATCACAAACTCCGGGACCCCCCAATTCATGACAAGATTCGATGTTCTGACAGTCGGCAACGCAATCGTGGATATCATTGCCCGTTGCGACGACCAGTTCCTCATTGACAACCAGATCACCAAGGCGGCGATGAACCTTATCGATGCCGAACGCGCCGAACTCTTGTATTCGCGCATGGGACCGGCGCTCGAAGCTTCCGGCGGCAGCGCAGGCAACACGGCGGCGGGCGTGGCGAGCCTTGGCGGCAAGGCTGCCTATTTCGGCAATGTCGCCCAAGATCAGCTCGGTGACATCTTCACACACGACATCCGCGCCCAGGGCGTCCACTACCAGACCCGGCCGAAGGGCACATTCCCGCCGACGGCGCGTTCGATGATCTTCGTCACTGAGGACGGCGAGCGTTCGATGAACACCTATCTCGGCGCTTGCGTCGAGCTGGGCCCGGAGGATGTCGAGACCGACGTCGTGGCCGACGCCAAGGTTACCTATTTCGAAGGTTATCTCTGGGATCCGCCACGCGCCAAGGAAGCGATCCTCGATTGTGCCCGCATCGCCCATGAAAACGGCCGCGAAATGTCGATGACGCTGTCCGACAGCTTCTGCGTCGACCGTTATCGCGGCGAATTCCTCGATCTGATGCGCTCCGGCAAGGTCGATATCGTCTTCGCCAATCGCCAGGAAGCGCTGTCGCTCTACGAGACAGATGATTTCGAGGAGGCGCTGAACAGGATCGCCGCCGATTGCAAGATCGCCGCCGTGACGATGAGCGAGGATGGCGCCGTCATCCTGAAGGGCTGCGAGCGTTTTTACGTCGATGCGATCAGGATCAGGGAAGTGGTCGATACGACCGGTGCCGGTGATCTTTTCGCCTCCGGCTTCCTTTATGGCTACACGCAGGGACGGTCTCTCGAGGACTGCGGCAAGCTCGGCTGCCTGGCCGCCGGCATCGTCATCCAGCAGATCGGCCCGCGCCCGATGACCTCGCTTTCCGAGGCCGCCAAACGGGCAGGGCTTATTTGAAGGCTTCGCCGGGATAGGCGCCCCAGATCTCCGACTGCGCCACCCAGCCCGAGGCGCCGTCGGATTCGGCGCGGCACCAGTCGCCGTTGCATTCGCCGATCGTCAGCATCACGCCGGGTTCGAGCTTCGCGACGATCGAGGCGGAGGGCTGCGCCTCGCGGCGCAGATTGACATAGATGCCCTTGCCCTTGGTCTTCATCCACGGGGCGGCGATCGCCGCGCGCTGGCCTGACAGCAGCGACTGGTTGACCCAGCCTTCGGTGCCGTCGGCATCGCGGATGCGGCGCCAATTGTCGTATTCCTGGATGATCTCCACCGGCAGGCCGGATTTCAGGTACATCCAAGACACGGCGTAATCCGTTCCCGGACCGATGCGCAGGTTGACGCGCTTGGATTTCAGCGTGACGAAACGCGGCAATGGCAGTCCGCTTGGCCCCTTGGCCGCCTGCGCATGGGCGAACTCGACGCTTCCCATGGATGCAGCCAGAGCGATGGCAAGGGCGAGGCAGGACTTCAGGACTTTGCTGCGCATGGAAGTTTCCGTTTGCTCGAATTCGCGGGCAGGCCCGGCCTGCTCGCGCTCCGGGCTCTGACATTCCCCGGCTGCACCACGAGTTTTGTTTGTCTTCGCGTGCGGGTCTGGTAGAAAATGCCCGGAATGGGAAAATTATCACCCCTCTTGGTTAAAGACCTCTGAACAAGGCACCACAGGCAGCCATGACAGCGAAGAAAAAACCGAAGGTCTACATCACCCGCAAGCTGCCGGATGCCGTCGAAACCCGCATGCGCGAACTCTTCGACGCTGAGCTGAACATCGACGACGCGCCGCGCTCCGTTCCCGAGCTGATCGCCGCGGTCAAGACCGCCGATGTGCTGGTGCCGACCGTCACCGATCGCATCGACGCGGCGCTGATCGAACAGGCGGGACCGCAGATGAAGCTGATTGCGAGCTTCTCCAACGGCACCGATCACATCGACGTCGAGGCGGCGGCGCGCAAGGGCATCACCGTCACCAACACGCCGAACGTCCTGACCGAGGACACCGCCGATATGACCATGGCGCTGATTCTCGCTGTTCCGAGAAGGCTCGGCGAAGGTGCGCGCGTGCTGACCGACAAGCCGGGCGAATGGGCAGGCTGGTCTCCAACCTGGATGCTCGGCCGGCGCATTCACGGCAAGCGAATCGGCATCGTCGGCATGGGCCGCATCGGCACGGCGGTGGCCCGCCGCGCCAAGGCTTTCGGCCTGTCGATCCACTATCACAACCGCAAGCGCGTCAATCCGGCCGTCGAGGACGAGCTGGAGGCGACCTATTGGGAAAGTCTCGACCAGATGCTCGCCCGCGTCGACATCGTTTCGGTCAATTGTCCGTCGACGCCGGCGACCTTCCACCTGATCTCGGCCCGCCGTCTGGCGCTGCTGCAGCCGACGGCCTATCTCGTCAACACCGCGCGCGGCGACGTGGTCGATGAAGCTGCTCTGATCAAATGCCTGAGGGAGGGCCGGATTGCCGGCGCCGGCCTCGACGTCTTCGAGAACGAGCCCGCCGTCAACCCGAGGCTCATCAAGCTCGCCAATGAGGGCAAGGTCGTGCTGCTGCCGCATATGAGTTCGGCGACGATCGAAGGCCGCATCGACATGGGCGACAAGGTCATCATCAACATCCGTACTTTCATCGATGGCCATAGGCCGCCGAACCGCGTGCTGCCCGGCCGCTAAGCGCATTTAAGGATCGAATCACGCGTGGCGCATCAAGACGCAAGGACCTTGCGCATCTCGATGAACGTCGTCCCGTCAAAGCCGGGATGCGCCTTTTCGGCGGTTCTCGCAAATCCCCAGGCGGCAAAGACGGCGTGGTTGTCGGTGAGTTCGATCCGCGTTTCCAGCCGCAAAGCGGGAAGACCGAGCGCCGCAGCGGTCTCCTCGGCAATCCCCAGCAGCCGCTTGCCGAGGCCCTTGCCTTGTACCTCAGGCAGGACGGCGAGCTTGCCGACATAGAGACAATCAGCTTCCTGCCTCAGGAAGAGGCAGCCGATCAGCTTTTCGCCGTCGATGGCGACATGGCCGATCTCGGCCCTGGCCTTTTCGGCAAGTGACTCCATCGTCAGCTTGAGCGCTGAAGATGGCGGGTCGATCCTGCCGTTCATGGAGGCGAAGGCGGCGAGGATGAGAGCGAGCAGTTCGTCCCAGCGCGTGAAGCTATGATCAAGACGAACAATGGTCATCCGGCCTGTCTTTGTGTTGTCCGGCGTCGTTTGTAGCGAACCGTGTCGAAGCGGGCCGAGAGCGCGTCGTAGAGCAGCAACCGTCCGACCAGTGGTTCGCCGGTGCCGGTGACGAGCTTGATCGCCTCCATCGCCATCATCGTGCCGATGACGCCGGTCAGCGCGCCGATGATGCCGGCCTCGGCGCAGGCGGGAATCAGCCCCGCTGGCGGCGCTTCCGGAAACAGGTCGCGATATCTGGGGTTGGACGTTCCATCCTCAGCCGTCTCATAGGGCTTGAGAACCGTCAGCGAGCCGTCGAACCGCCCGACGGCGCCGCTGACGAGCGGGATGCGCGCTTCTTCCGCCGCATCGGCGGCGGCATAACGCGTGTCGAAATTGTCGGAGCCGTCGATCAGCAGGTCGAAGCCGGAGAGCTGACGGCGGGCGGCCTCCGGGGAAAAGCGTTCCTCGAAGCGGATCAGTCGGACATGCGGATTGAGCCTGGCGATGGCGAAGGCGGCACTCTCCGTCTTCAATTCGCCGATCGTGCCGGAATCATGGATCACCTGGCGCTGCAGGTTCGACAACGACACCCGGTCGTCGTCGACGATACCGAGTGTGCCGATACCGGCTGCGGCCAGATATTGCAGGACCGGCGCACCGAGGCCACCGGCGCCGATCACCAGCACGCGGGCGGCTTTCAGTTTCTGCTGGCCGGCGCCGCCGATCTCGGGCAGCAGGATGTGGCGGTGATAGCGCGCGATTTCGTCCGGGCTGAGCGGTTCCATGGCGCCGATGTTATCATGACGCCCGACGCCGGGAAAAGCCGCCTCCGTCATTCGAACACCCTTCCGTCGGAAACCGTGAAAAACTGCGCCCTGTCGCCGAGTGCCGAAAACATTGCGCGATCCGTTCCGGTCATGAAGGCCT
Organism: Rhizobium sp. PEPV16; assembly: GCF_008919455.1. Taxonomy (NCBI): domain Bacteria; kingdom Pseudomonadati; phylum Pseudomonadota; class Alphaproteobacteria; order Hyphomicrobiales; family Rhizobiaceae; genus Rhizobium; species Rhizobium sp. PEPV16. The sequence goes on along the minus strand of NZ_VSZV01000354.1, from coordinate 132,888 downwards.
GGCCGCCGAGCCCGTCGATAAGGTCGAATAACGCGGCTCGGCGACCCTCGTCGAGATGGGCTGCGATCTCGTCGAGCAGCAGGATCGGCGCATGGCCGGTGAGATTGCCGACGAGCCGGGCATGTGCAAGCACCAGGCCGACAAGCAGCGCTTTCTGCTCGCCGGTGGAGCAACGCTCCGCCTCCATCGCCTTTTCGCGGTGATGCACGATGAGATCGGCCCGGTGCGGGCCCTCGAGCGTGCGCCCTGCGCCGGCATCGCGGTAGCGGCTCTCAGCCAGCATCGCCGCGTAGTCGTCCTCGAGGTCGACCGAGGGGCGCGAGAACTGACCGTCCATGAAGCCCGAGAGCTGCAGTGCTGCCGAAGGGAAGGGCGACGTTTCGCGGGTTTCCTCGATCAGCCGGGTCAGCAGGCCGAGCATCTCCTGCCGGGCGAGCGCCATGGCGATGCCGAGGCTTGCCATCTGCTCCTCGATGCCGGCAAGCCAGGAAGGGTCGAAGCGGCCTTCGTCCAGCAATTTGTTGCGGCTGCGCATGGCGCGCTCGAAATCGCTGGCGCGGCGGCCATGGGCGGGATCGAGCGACAGCACCAGCCGGTCGAGAAAGCGGCGCCGGTCGGAAGAGGCGCCGGTAAAGAGCCCGTCCATCGCCGGTGTCAGCCAGAGAAGGCGCAGATGGTCGGTCAGTTCGTCGGCAGTCTTTGCCGTCGTGCCATTGATGCGCAGCCTGCGGGCGGTGGTCTCCTCGCCCGTTTCGATGCCGGTGCCGATCTCGACGTCGCCCTCCATGCCGTCGAGCGCGGCGAAGATCGAAAAGCCGCCGGCCGCGCCGACGCGGGTAATGTCGCCATAAGCTGCGCGACGCAGACCGCGGCCAGGCGAAAGCAACGAGACGGCCTCCATGAGATTGGTCTTGCCGGCGCCGTTGTCTCCCGTCAGCACGGCATGCCGACCATCAAGGGTAAGGGCCGCCGCCACATAGTTGCGGAAGTCTGTCAGCTTCAGACGGGAAAGAGAAACCTTGTGCGGCATAGAATGTCCGGAATCGTAAAGCGTGACAGCTAAGCCGAAGCGGCGCCGATGGCAAGGCTGGCAGCTTTTTGGCCGCGGATCGTGTACCGCCGCTGCTGCCGAACGTCAGGACGCGGCGGCTGGCGCCACGCAGGACATATATTCCAGATGATCCCGTGACCAAAGCCCTTGTGTCCGACATCCTCCCGATGGAACGGCAGCCATGGCACTTTCGAAATTCGGTTAAAAATACAACCATACGAGATGGCCTGACATCGCCAAACCGATCCCGTCGACACTCATTGCCAATGTCTTCCAGCGCCGGATATTCGGGGTTTGCCGTCATCCTCTAACGCTACTGACGTAACGTAAAGCCCAAAAAAAGTTGGTTGAATTTTGCAACTGCAGGGTTGAGTTATCCGATGCAAACGATATGGTAAACGGACCGTTTATGTATAAGAGAGTGATGAAGTGCCAGATCCGGTTGATATTATCGTCGGTCGCAACGTCAGACAGTTTCGCGCCCTTCGCCGTGTTTCTCAGCTCGAGCTTGGCGAAGCACTCGGACTGACTTTCCAGCAAATCCAGAAATACGAGAAGGGGGCGAACCGCGTTTCCGCCAGCAAGCTGCATCAGATCGCGGTTTTTCTCGACGTCGAGATCTCCGCTCTCTTCGAGGGTGCCGGCATGTCGCCATTCGGCAGCCGTGTCGAACTCAGCCCCGACGCCTATGCGCTTGCGCTGAGCTACGACAAGCTGAACTCACCGGCAGGCAAGGAAGCGGTCAAGACCATCGTCACCCTCATGACGGGGGAAGCGGCCGAAACCACCGCCTGATTCCACTGCAGCAATCACGGTTCCCACGGAAAGCACGACCTATTCAAGGTCTGGATGGCTTCCGGACACCTGCGGGTGTGCAGCAATATTGGGAGGATGACCTGCATCAGAACAAAGACCGGAAGCAGACCGCCTGATTGAGGTTTGATGCCGCGCGCTTCAGTGAATCTCGCATTCGTGCAGCGCCATCAGCAGATCGTCCTGCGTCTGGTGGCCGGCATGATAGAGGTCGATCGCGATGCTGGCAATGGAAAGGCCTTGCTGGCTGCGAAGCTTGATGTTGCGCTCGGCGCACCATGTGTAGATGGCGCCGGCGAGAACGTCGACATCTTCGGACTGAGAGGAAAAGGCTGGCGCCATGGCTGATACCCTTGGTTTGTTTGTTCCCGCTAGCGCTAAGGACGCTCTATCACTTTGATTTGGTGCATGCCCCCGAAATCGATTCCGGCTCCCAGGGTCATGCACTGACGGCAGAGACTGAATTCATTTGGAAAACTTGCAAGCGGCATCATCTGGCTGCGTTAACGCAAGTCATCGTCCCGCCCGCCGCCGTATCGATCCGGGACAGATTCGCCGGCATGGACGGCGAATGTCGCAAATCGAGATTCCGGGAACAAAAAAACCGGAGACGTTTCCGTCCCCGGCTTTCGTAATGGGCATGTCGATCGCGGCTCAGCCTTCGAAGAATTCCTTCATGCGGGCAAAGAAGCCCGTCGATTCGGGATTGTTCTCCTTGGAGGAAAGCTGCTCGAATTCCTGAAGCAGTTCGCGCTGGCGCTTGGTGAGCTTTTGCGGCGTCTCGATCTGGATCTGGATGTAGAGGTCGCCCGTCTGCACCGAACGCAGCACTGGCATGCCCTTGCCCTTGAGACGGAACTGTTTGCCGACCTGGGTGCCCTCGGGCACGGTGACGCGGGACTTGGTGCCGTCGAGCGTCGCCACGTCGAAGGTGCCGCCGAGTGCCGCCGTCGTCATCGAGATCGGAACGGCGCAATAGAGATCGGCTCCGTCGCGCTGGTAGAATTCATGCGGTTTGACGGACAGGAAGATATAGAGGTCGCCTGCCGGTCCGCCGCGGGCGCCGGCCTCGCCTTCGCCCTGCAGCCGGATGCGGGTGCCGTCCTCGATGCCGGCCGGGATATTGACCGAGAGCGAACGCTCTTCCGTCACACGGCCCTGGCCGTGGCACTTCGGACACGGATCGGGAATGATCTGGCCGCGGCCGTGGCAGGTCGGGCAGGTCCGTTCGATCGAAAAGAAGCCCTGTGCCGCGCGCACGCGCCCCGTTCCCTGGCAGGTGCCGCAGTTCTTCGGCTGCGTGCCGGGTTTGGCGCCTGAACCCGAACAGACGTCGCAGGTGATCGACGTCGGAACGCGGATCTGCGCCGTCTTGCCGGAAAAAGCCTCTTCCAGCGTTATTTCCATGTTGTAGCGAAGATCGGCGCCACGTTCGCGGCCGCCCGACGAGCGCTGGCGCGCGCGCCCTCCACCCATCATCTCGCCGAAGATATCCTCGAAAATGTCGGAGAAACCGCCGCCAGCAAATCCGCCGCCACCGCCGCCCATGCCGCCATGCTCGAAGGCCGCATGACCATAACGATCATAGGCCGCCCGCTTCTGCGGGTCCTTGAGCATCTCATAGGCTTCGTTGATTTCCTTGAACTTCCGTTCGGCGTCCTTGTCATCCGGGTTCTTGTCCGGATGGTATTTCATCGCCAGTTTGCGAAAGGCGCTCTTCAGCTCTTTCTCGTCCGCCGACTTGGCTACACCCAGAGTTTCGTAAAAGTCCGCTTTTGCCATTAAGGATTAAACCCCGGAAATGGATTTCCGGCTGCCATGGTGAGCAGCCGGATCAGATGTTGAAGCATAACCACGCCGTCGCGGATTACGCGGACTTCTTGCGGTCGTCGTCCTTGATTTCCTCGTAGTCGGCATCAACGACATTGTCGCCGCTTTCCGCGGAGGCATCGCCGGCAGCGCCGCCTTCGGCCTGCTGTGCTTCATAGATCGCCTGGCCGAGCTTCATCGACACTTCCATCAGCGTCTGGGTCTTGGCCTTGATGTCGTCGGCATCGGGCTCGGATGCTTCCGACGCCGTCTTCAGTGCGGCGATCGCATCCGAGATCGCGGTGCGGTCGGCCTCGGAAACCTTGTCGCCATAATCCTTCAGCGACTTTTCCGTGGAATGGATCAGGCTTTCAGCCTGGTTCCGGGCTTCGACGGCCTCGCGGCGCTTCTTGTCCTCGGTGGCATGGGCTTCGGCATCCTTTACCATCTTCTCGATGTCGGCGTCGGAAAGACCGCCGGACGCCTGGATGCGGATCTGCTGTTCCTTGCCGGTGCCCTTGTCCTTGGCCGAAACCTGCACGATGCCGTTGGCGTCGATGTCGAAGGTGACTTCGATCTGCGGCATGCCGCGCGGCGACGGCGGCAGACCGACGAGGTCGAACTGGCCGAGCAGCTTGTTGTCGGCAGCCATTTCACGCTCGCCCTGCGAAACGCGGATGGTGACGGCCTGCTGGTTGTCTTCGGCGGTCGAAAACGTCTGGCTCTTCTTCGTCGGGATCGTCGTGTTGCGTTCGATCAGACGGGTGAAGACACCGCCGAGCGTCTCGATGCCGAGCGACAGCGGCGTCACGTCGAGGAGCAGGACGTCCTTGACGTCGCCCTGCAGAACGCCGGCCTGGATGGCGGCGCCAAGGGCCACCACTTCATCCGGGTTGACACCCTTGTGCGGCTCCTTGCCGAACAGCTGCTTGACGACTTCCTGTACCTTCGGCATGCGGCTCATGCCACCGACGAGAACCACTTCGTCGATTTCGGCGGCAGTGACGCCGGCATCCTTGAGCGCTGCCTTGCACGGCGCGATCGTCCGCTGGACGAGATCGTCGACCAGGCTTTCGAGCTTGGCGCGGGTCAGCTTCAGCGTCAGATGCTTCGGGCCGGAGGCGTCGGCCGTGATGAACGGCAGGTTGATTTCGGTCTGCTGCGAGGACGAAAGCTCGATCTTTGCCTTTTCCGCAGCTTCCTTGAGGCGCTGCAGGGCAAGCTTGTCGTTCTTCAGGTCGATGCCGTTGTCCCTCTTGAACTCGGCAACGAGATATTCGACGAGACGCATGTCGAAGTCTTCACCGCCGAGGAAGGTATCGCCGTTGGTGGACTTCACTTCGAAGACGCCATCACCGATCTCGAGGATCGAAATATCGAAGGTGCCGCCGCCAAGGTCGTAGACGGCAATCGTCTTGCCTTCTTTCTTGTCGAGACCGTAGGCCAGCGCTGCAGCAGTCGGCTCGTTGATGATGCGCAGGACTTCAAGACCGGCGATGCGGCCGGCATCCTTGGTTGCCTGGCGCTGCGCGTCGTTGAAGTAGGCGGGAACGGTGATGACGGCCTTCTCGACCTTCTCGCCGAGATAGGATTCGGCAGTTTCCTTCATCTTCTGAAGGATCATCGCGGAAATCTGTGCGGGCGAGTAGCCCTTGCCATTGGCTTCGACCCAGGCGTCGCCATTGTCGCCCTTGACGATGGTGAAGGGAACGAGGTGCTTGTCCTTCTCGACGGTCGGATCTTCGTAGCGGCGGCCGATCAGGCGCTTGACTGCAAAGAGCGTATTCGTCGGGTTGGTGACTGCCTGGCGCTTGGCCGGCTGGCCGACGAGGCGTTCGCCATCATCGGAAAATGCCACCATGGAAGGGGTCGTACGCGCACCTTCCGCGTTCTCGATGACCTTCGCGTCCTTGCCGTCCATGACTGCGACGCAGGAATTCGTCGTTCCGAGGTCGATACCAATTACTTTTGCCATGTCATTCTCTCCTTGAAGCAAGCTGTGGGAACCCCGAGAAGGCATTTCCCTGACAGCCCCTTACGGGATGGGTCTACTTAAGATTACGCAATCGTGATTGCGGTGATGCGGCGTATATAAGGAGCGGTTTTCTGGACTGCAAGGCGAGAAATGGCCCGGAATCCAGCAAAACGAATGTGTTGCATTCAATTTTGACAGTAGCCGTGAAAGAGGTCGCCCTATGTCCGGAAACCGGCCGATGTCTGAAGCATGTCGCGCAAAACCGTGTACCGTTTTTGCGACAACGACATGCGTAAAACAAGGACCTCAAGCGCAAGGCGCGAATCCGAAAGATCATGGCGCGCTTTAGAGCATCGGGCGTGCGCCGGGCATGCAGCAAAGATCTCACTGGCCCATGATCAGATCGAGCAGCGTCGTGCGCCGCGGCTGGACGGAAGAGGTGGTTTGCGGCCCTCCGACATTGCCGGGCGGGATGACGTTTCCATAACCGGACCCGCCGCCTTCGGCAACGTCGGCAGGAGGAATCGGGCCGTTTCCGGATGTTGTCGTCTGCTGCCGGACCGGCGCCTGCGGATAGCGGTTTGCATTGTCGTCGCCGCCGAAGACGCCGGAAATAATGCCGCCGATCGTCGATGGCGGCGCCTCGGCCGTCATCGGTTGTCCGCTGCCCAGCTGCCCATCGGCCGGTGCCTGCGCCATCGGCTGACCATTGTTCGGATCGGCGATCAACTGGCCGTTGCCGAAGAGCGGTGCCGGCGAAAGACCCTTGTGGGCGGCGATCATGAATTCCTTCCAGGCCTTGGCCGGCAAGCCGCCGCCGGTCACCTTCTTCATCGGCTTGCCGTCGTCATTGCCGAACCAGACCCCGGTGGTGAGATTGCTGGTGAAGCCGACGAAGAGCGCGTCGCGCGAATTCTGGGTGGTGCCGGTCTTTCCCGCCGCCTGCCAGCCGGGGATCTTGGCGCTCTTGCCGGTGCCGTTGTCGATGACGCCCATCATCATCGCATCCATCTGGGCGACGATCTGCTCGGAGAGCACGCGCGGTGGGCTGTCATAGGTATTTTCGTAGAGAACCTTGCCCTCAGCGGTCGTCACCCGGCGAATGACGTGCGGCGTCGCCTTGTAGCCGCCGTTCATGAAGGCGGCATAGGAGGCGGTGAGTTCCATCAGCGACACCTCGGACGTGCCGAGAGCGATCGAGGCGTTCGGCTGCAGCTCGCTTTCGATGCCGAGCCGGTGGGCAAGCTTGATCACCTGATCCGGCCCGTCATACATCACCAACTGGGCGGCCACCGTGTTCAGCGACTTGGCAAGCGCGGTCGCCAGCGTCACTTCGCCATTGTATTTTTTCTCGTAATTTTCGGGCGTCCAGTCGCCGATCCGGATCGGCGCGTCGTTGAACACCGAATAGGGCGTCAGCCCCTTCTCGAGTGCTGCGGCATAGACGAAGGGCTTGAACGAGGAACCCGGCTGGCGTTTGGCCTTGACGGCGCGGTTGAACTGGCTCGTCGCATAATCCCTGCCGCCGACCAGCGCCCGGATCGCGCCGGTGCCGTCGATCGAGACCAGGGCCGCCTGCGAGGCGTCGAGCTTGCCGCCTTCCTTGTCGAGTACGTCGACCAGCGATTGCTCGGCCTTCTTTTCCAGCGACTTGTCGATGGTCGTATCGACGATGACGTCTTCCTTGACGTCGCCGATCAGACCCGGCAGCGCGTCCATCACCATGTCGGCGACATAGTGCCCGGCGCCCGACCAGTAACTCTTGGCCGAAGCCGGGGTCTGCGACATCGCCGTCTTGACCTCCGAATCGGTGATGAAGCCCTGTTCGCGCATCGCCGCGAGCACGAGTTGGGCGCGTGCATTCGCAGCTTCCGCATCGCGGGCCGGCGAAAGCCGCGACGGCGCCTTGAGCAGGCCGGCGAGCACCGCGGCCTCGCCGAGGTTTACGTCACGCGCCGATTTGTTGAAGTAGCGGCGCGAGGCTGCCTCGACGCCATAGGCGTTCGATCCGAAGAATACCCGGTTGAGATACATCGCCAGGATCTGGTCCTTGGTGTACTTCTGCTCCAGCCAGAGCGAGAGCAGCACCTCCTGCACCTTGCGTTCCAGCGTTCTTTCAGGCGAGAGGAAGAGGTTCTTGGCAAGCTGCTGGGTCAGCGTCGAGCCACCCTGGACCATGTGGCCAGCCGTGAGATTGGTCACAACAGCCCGGCCGAGGCCGAGCGGATCGACGCCGAAATGCGAATAGAAACGCCGATCTTCGATGGCGATGACGGCTTCCGGAATATAGGGCGACATGTTTTCGAGCGACAGCGCCTCGCCGCCGGTGGCGCCGCGATTGGCGATGACGCTGCCGTCGACAGCGGTGATCTTGACGTTCGGCGGCCGTTCCGGGATCGCCCATGTGCTGGCGCTCGGCATGCGCGAACCATAATAGACTACGAGCCCGGCAACGCCGATGCCGGCCCAGATGAAAAGCACGACGCACCAGTAGGTCACGCGGCGCATAAAGCCGAACAACCCGCCGCCATCGTGCTCCCGCGGCTCGCGCCGCCGCCGGGGGGCGGCACGCCGCGGCGGAGGTTTTGCGCCACCGCGGCGCTGGGATCGGCCTCCGGCAATGCGATCATCGTCATCGAGCGAAAATTCATCATCGTCGCGTGCCGGGCGGCCGCTGAAAGACGGTTCTATTCTGTCGCCTGATCTGCCTCTGCCTGCCATCGCGGACCGGTCACACCCCATATTCGATCGCGAAGTCAGCTTCGCATAACGGCGCTCTTCTCCAGCGCCGCGCGTCTTTTCAGGCGCGCAAAGGACGCTGGAGCACTTTGAGTGCCGCCGTGATCATCCGACTGAACTGTAAATGCGGCGATTTAACGGGGTATTAATAATGGAAAGTAAAGCAGATTGGCGACAGCATTGGCCTTCAGAACTGCCGGGCTTCGTAATCGTCGAGCGTTTCCGGGTCCTGCTTATATTCCCACTCGCCCAGATGAAAGCGGCGCCAGATCTGGCCGGAAGGATTGAGGTTCGCCCCATCGGTGAGGCGCACAGGCAGGATAGGGTTGTGTTTATGCCAAACGGTAACATCTGTGGCGGCCGCCCGAGGGGCGAAAAGCCCGAAGAAAGCCAGGTAGTCTTGCGTCATTAGGGTCCAGCCTCGAACGGATCAAGATTGATCCGCAACTTCACAAAAATGCAATAAAGAATCCTGCAATACAAGAGCATCGCGGTGGCCTCACATCAAATTGTCGGTGGACCGCATTCGAGGATCGATGCTTCCCCTGCGGCTCCTGTCTAGCGCTCGCCGGCCAAGCCGCACGTCTCATGAAAAAAAGACCTGAAGTGCGTCACGTGAATCACTGATGATACGACGCATTTTTCAGCGCCGCGCGTCTTTTCGAGAAACATAAAAAATGTGTAACACATTGAATTTCCGCATAGTGTTTTCCTCAAATCGGGTCCGTTTCAAGGAATTATGCAGCAGGCGGAACCAATAGGCTTCGCGATTGTTTATGAAGAAGCGGGACAACCCCTCACGTCCCGCGAATGATCGGCCGTCTCCCCTCAACGCGTGCCGATCGACATCAGGCCCGGTGCATCCCCCCAAGGGAGCGCCGGGCTTTTTCTTGGGTGTTTGCCCTTGGCAAACCTCGGAAGAGGACGGCGCTGCCGTCCCCCTTCTCATTCGTCGCAGGAGGGATCGCCGGGGCGGCAATCAAAATCCCTGCGGTCTGGCCTGCGGTCATCGCCCCTGCGGTCGTCCCCTTGCCGGTCACCTCTTTGCCGGTCACCTCTTTGCAAATCGTCCCTTTGCCGATCGCCCAGTTGATTGTCGTCGCGCCAGTCACGATCTCGGTCGCGCCCATCTCGGTCGCGATCCCGCTCACGCCAGTTCCGGTCGCGATCCCGGTTATCCCGATCGCGGTCGCGATCCCGATTGTCGCGGTCGCGGTAGTAATAGTCCGGGCCGCGGCTCCAGCGGTCACGTTCGCGATAGAAATCGCGGTTGCGGTAGTAGCGGTCCCAATAATTGTCGACGCTGAAGCGAATCATCGGAATGCCGAGCGGGCGGTAATATTGCGGACCGACATAAACGCGGCGCTGCTGATAGAGGGCCTGCACGTACTGGCCGGAAACCCAGCCGCGGCCGCCGTAGAACTCGACATCGCACCAGTTGACGTCGGAAAGGCATCCGCGGATCTCGACGGAGGAACCGGCCGGTATGACGGCAACGGCAGGATATCGGGTGCTCGGACCGGCACGCATGTTGACGTTCGCCGTCGAGTAGCCTTCGGCAGCCTGCGCTATGGCGGGCGCCAGCATAAGCACGCCGGCGGCTGCAATTTTAACAAAGAGATTTTTCACGCTTCTCAGTCCTTGTTGGCACGTTTTTCAGGCAGCGCTTGGCCGCGTTTCCTTGGCATACGCCATTGAAACAAAAGATAGAGCGATCGCCCGCAGGTGTCAGGGCGTTATCATTCATCTTATCTTTCAATGGCTTATACGTCGCTCGCGATGAACGTAGCTTGAACGGCGAAATGTCTGTCAGCGCCCTTGGAGCCGCGCGTGGTGCTTCCGGCAAGGGCCGGTATTGTTAAAGGTCCGTTAACCTTTCAGCGGCAGTCTCACTGCAATACCCGCTTGCTCCTTGACCACGGATGAACTGGCACTGAGGTGAGCGGATGACGAAAGGCCGGGTCGAACCGGCCTTTTTGTTTGTCGCAACTTTGCGTGGCGCATCTTGATTGAAGGGCGCCCTTTCCTTCAGGTGGCGAGCGCCTGAAGAATCCGCACCCAGGAGCGGATGCCTTTGTGGTAGGAGATAAGCTCGTATTTCTCGTTCGGCGAGTGGATGCGATCATCGCTGAGGCCGAAGCCGACGAGCAGCGATTCCATGCCGAGCATCTTCTGGAAATCCCCGACGATCGGGATCGACCCACCCATGCCGATGACGATGGCGGGTTTCGGCCACTCGTCGGAAAGCGCGTTCTTCGCCTTGGTGAGAACAGGCGAATCATAGGAAAGATGAATCGCCGGCGAGCCGCCATGCGGATGGAACTCGACCGAGCAATCGGCGGGAATCTTCGCGCTGATATAGCTGCGGAAAGCCTCGCGGATGGCGGCCGGATCCTGCGTGCCGACGAGGCGGAACGAAACCTTCGCCGAAGCCTTGGCGGCGATCACCGTCTTGAAGCCTTCGCCGGTATAGCCACCCCAGATACCGTTGATTTCGGCGGTCGGCCGTGCCCAGGTGAGTTCCAGCACCGAGCGGCCTTTTTCGCCGGATGGAATGGAAAGGCCGACTTCGCCGAGGAAGCTCTCCGCGGTCTTGCCGAGCGTTTCCCATGACGCCTTGATGTTGTCGGGCGTTTCCTCGACGCCGTCATAGAAGCCGTCAAGCGTGATGCGTCCCGTCTCGTCGTGCAGACCGGCAAGAGCCTCGACGAGAATATGGATCGGATTGGCGGCCGCGCCGCCGAAGAGACCGGAATGCAGGTCGCGATCGGCGGCCGTCACGATCACTTCCTCGCCGACGAGGCCGCGCAGCGCTGCGGCGATTGCCGGCGTGTCGCGGTCCCACATGCCGGTATCGCAGACCAGCGCATAATCGGCCTTGAGCTCGGCGGCATTGGCTTCGAGGAAGGGCTTCAGGGAGGGCGAGCCAGACTCCTCCTCGCCCTCGAAGAGGATGGTGACGCGGCAGGGAAGCGCGCCGTTGATCTCCTTATAGGCGCGGCAAGCCTCGACAAAGGTCATCAACTGGCCCTTGTCGTCGGAGGTGCCGCGGCCGGTCAGGATCTTGCGGCCCTCGCCGACATCCTTGATCGATGGCTCGAAGGGGTCGTTTTCCCAGAGCTCGATCGGGTCGACCGGCTGAACGTCGTAATGGCCGTAGAAGAGAACATGCGGCGCATCGGCGGAAGCGCCGGCATGGTGGGCGACCACCATCGGATGGCCAGGCGTATCGCGCACGGAGGCCGTAAAGCCGAGCGTCCCGAGATAGCCGACGAGCCATTCCGCAGCCATTCGGCATTCGGCTTTATAGGCGGGATCGGTGGAAATTGACTGGATGCGCAGAAGCTCGAACAGCTTTTCGAGGCTCGATGGAAGGTTCTGGTCCGCGCGCGAAAGCACCTGACTTACATCCGTCATTTCCGACTCCTTTTCGAAATTCGGCCGGACGATAGACCAAACCGGAAATGCACGCGAGGCGGAAAAAAACAAAAATCGGCGGGGGCGCAAAGCGCCGGCATGGCTCAGATTAGCTGTTCGCGCGGTGGCTCTTTTCGGTCAGAGCGCCTTGGCGTTTTCCAGAAGCCGGCGGATATATTCAAGCGTCAGCTCGCGCTCGAAAACCCGGAAACCTTTAAACAGCGCAAGATCGGCCTCACGCGCGGTCTCGATCGCCTCGGCCTCCATGGCGCGGGCTCTCGGCGTCAGGAAGAGCAGTTGCGCCCGCTTGTCGGATGGATGCGGCCGGCGTTCGATTAGCCCGTCGCGGACCATGCGCGAAAGCGTATTGGCCATGGTCGCCTGCTCGATATCGACCCGCTCGAGAAGCTGTTTCTGGGTCAGCCCGTCCTCGGCCCAGAGTTCCAGCAGAATGGGGAACTGCCCTGGAGAAAAACCGAGCCCGACCGCGCGCTGGTGCAGCGAGCGGGCAAAACCCTTCGCCAGCTGGCTGGCAAGGTAGGCTCCCGAATCCATGCGGTTAAATCCCATGATTGCAAGTTAGGCTCAAAACCATGCCGGAGACAATGCAGCAAATCGCATACGATGCTCCATAACATGCGAGCTGCGATCAGAATTTCGAGTGTCTCGAAAAAACAAAAGTCGCCATGGCCTGGAGGTTGGCCATGGCGACTTTAAAGTGGGGACAAAGGCCCGGAGAGGGGGATAAGGCCTTTGTCCAAGCCTGACGCGGCGGGGGACAAGCCGGTAATCAGACCCGCGGCGCAATCAAGCGCCGGTGACATGGATTTGTGCCTTAGAATGTGGTTTTTCAAGGGAGGGCCATCGTTACAAATCGGTAACAGTTTGGTGAGCCGGAATCCCTGCCGCACAATTCCTGAGATCGGAATCGATGGAAGGATAAAATTATGCAACAACGCCAAGTGCTCAGCATCCTTTGCGCGTCCGAAAAAACGCGCGGCAACGTAGCGCTCCGAACACCATAATCCTTTTCGCGCGCCGAACTTTATGCCGAACTCTATATGGACCTCGTCCCATGCCCGCGCTATCCATGCACGCATGAAAAAAGGCGATCACCTCTTCCTAGTCGATGGTTCCGGATTCATCTTCCGGGCGTTTCATGCACTGCCGCCGCTGACTCGCAAGACCGACGGCCTGCCGATCGGCGCCGTGTCCGGTTTCTGCAACATGCTGTGGAAGCTGCTGAGGGACGCGCGCAATACCGATGTCGGTGTGACCCCGACGCATCTTGCCGTCATCTTCGATTATTCCGCCAAGACGTTTCGCAAGGATCTCTACGACGCCTACAAGGCGAACCGCTCCGCGCCGCCGGAAGAGCTCATCCCGCAATTCGGCCTTATAAGAGAGGCGACCCGCGCCTTCAATCTGCCCTGCATCGAGACCGAAGGCTTCGAGGCCGACGACATCATCGCCACCTATGCCCGCCAGGCCGAAGCGACCGGCGCCGATGTCACCATCGTCTCCTCCGACAAGGATCTGATGCAGCTCGTCAGCCCCAATGTCCATATGTATGACAGCATGAAGGACAAGCAGATCGGCATTCCCGATGTCATCGAGAAATGGGGCGTGCCGCCGGAAAAGATGATCGATCTGCAGGCGATGACCGGCGATTCGGTCGACAATGTTCCCGGCATTCCCGGCATCGGCCCGAAAACCGCCGCCCAACTTCTCGAGGAATACGGCGATCTCGATACGCTGCTCGAACGCGCCACCGAGATCAAGCAGGTCAAGCGCCGTGAGACGATCCTCGCCAATATCGACATGGCCAGGCTCTCACGCGACCTCGTGCGGCTGCGCACCGATGTGCCGCTCGATCTCGATCTCGATGGGCTGGTGCTGGAACCGCAGAACGGTCCGAAGCTGATCGGCTTCCTGAAGACGATGGAATTCACCACGCTGACGCGCCGCGTCGCCGAAGCCTGCGATTGCGATGCCGGCGCCATCGAACCGGCGATCGTCCGCATCGAATGGGGTGAGACAGCCCGCGGCCCGGATCTCGATGCGGCCGAGCCCGAGCCCGTTGCCGGCGGTATCCCCGAGGTCTCGGGCGAATCCGTGCCGGTGCCGACGCGTGCAAAGGCGAAGACCGCGGTCGAAGGCGCCTTTTCGCCCGCCGATCTTGCCAAGGCGCGGGCCGAGGCCTTTGCGACGCTGCCCTTCGATCATTCGACCTATGTGACGATCCGCGATCTGCCGACGCTCGACCGCTGGATCGCCGATGCGCGTGCCACCGGCCTCGTTGCTTTCGATACCGAGACCACCTCGCTGGATGCGATGCAGGCCGAGCTTGTCGGCATTTCGCTGGCGATCGCCGACAATTCGGCCGATCCCACCGGCACGAAGATCCGTGCCGCCTATGTGCCTCTCGTCCATAAGAACGGCGTCGGCGATCTGCTCGGCGGCGGCCTTGCCGAAAACCAGATCCCGATGGGCGATGCCCTGCCACGGCTGAAGGCATTGCTGGAAGACGAATCGGTTCTCAAGGTCGCCCAGAACCTGAAATACGATTACCTGCTGATGAAGCGCTACGGCATCGAGACCAGGAGTTTCGACGACACGATGCTGATCTCCTACGTGCTCGATGCCGGCACCGGCGCGCATGGCATGGACCCGCTCTCGGAAAAATTCCTCGGCCATACCCCGATCCCCTACAAGGACGTGGCGGGCAGCGGCAAGTCGAACGTCACCTTCGATCTGGTCGATATCGACCGCGCCACCCACTATGCCGCCGAAGATGCCGAGGTGACGCTGCGCCTCTGGCTGGTGCTGAAGCCGCGGCTGGCGGCGGCGGGATTGACCAGCGTCTATGAACGGCTGGAGCGGCCGCTATTGCCGGTGCTGGCGCGCATGGAAGCGCGCGGCATCACCGTCGACCGGCAGATCCTGTCGCGGCTCTCCGGCGAGCTGGCTCAGAGTGCAGCAAGGCTGGAGGACGAGATCTACGTGCTGGCCGGCGAACGTTTCAACATCGGCTCGCCGAAGCAGCTGGGCGATATCCTGTTCGGCAAGATGGGCCTTGCCGGTGGCAACAAGACGAAGACAGGCCAATGGTCCACCTCCGCGCAGGTGCTCGAGGATCTGGCCGCCGCCGGTTTCGAATTGCCGCGCAAGATCGTCGACTGGCGCCAGGTCACCAAGCTGAAATCCACCTATACCGACGCGCTTCCGGGTTACGTTCACCCCGAGACAAAGCGGGTCCACACCTCCTACTCGCTGGCATCGACCACCACGGGGCGCCTGTCCTCGTCCGAGCCGAACCTGCAGAACATTCCGGTGCGCACCGCAGAAGGCCGCAAGATCCGCACCGCCTTCATCTCGACGCCTGGCCACAAGCTGATCTCTGCCGACTACAGCCAGATCGAACTGCGCGTACTTGCCCATGTGGCCGAGATCCCGCAACTGACCAAGGCCTTCGAAGATGGCGTCGACATCCACGCCATGACGGCGTCGGAAATGTTCGGCGTGCCGGTGGAAGGCATGCCGGGCGAGGTGCGCCGCCGCGCCAAGGCGATCAATTTCGGCATCATCTACGGCATCTCGGCCTTCGGGCTTGCCAATCAGCTTTCGATCGAGCGTTCGGAAGCCGGCGACTACATCAAGAAGTATTTCGAGCGTTTCCCCGGCATCCGCGACTATATGGAAAGCCGAAAAGCGATGGCGCGCGACAAGGGTTACGTCGAAACGATCTTCGGTCGCCGCATCAACTATCCCGAAATCCGCTCTTCCAATCCATCCGTGCGTGCCTTTAACGAGCGTGCGGCGATCAACGCGCCGATCCAGGGCTCGGCCGCCGACGTCATCCGCCGTGCAATGATCAAGATAGAGCCGGCGCTTGTTGAAGTCGGCCTTGCCGATCGCGTCCGCATGCTGCTGCAGGTGCATGACGAACTCATCTTCGAGGTCGAGGACGAGGATGTCGAAAAGGCGATGCCGGTCATCGTCTCGGTCATGGAAAACGCCACCATGCCCGCGCTGGAAATGCGTGTGCCGCTGAGGGTCGATGCCCGCGCCGCCACCAATTGGGACGAGGCGCATTAAAAGCATGTCGCGCAAAACTGTGCGGCGGTTTTGCGACAACGACATGCGTGGAAATAAAGCCTAAAGCGCCAGCAGCGAATCTGAAAGATTGCGACGCGCTTCAGAGCACCTCCCCAAAATTGGCAAAGATTTTTCTCACTGCCAGAACTCATTGAAAGTGCAGCGATTTATCCCAAGGGGTCGTATCGGAACGATACGGCAGGAAGGAACTTATTAACCTTCCTTTTCTATCCCGGTAGGGTCGTAATTTGCAAAGCATGAGTGAGTAGCGGACGCATGCGTTTTCCCAGAACCAATTTGACGGATGCCGGAGATTTTTCCAGCGAGATTGAAACGGACCTTCCAGAGGAAAGCCCAGGGGAGAAGCCGGCGGCGCCCATCTGGCAGAGCAACTTTTCCCTCGCGCCGAATGTCCGTTTCACCCGTACGCCGGAAACGCTGATCAGCAGGCGGCGCGCGCCGAATGAGCCGGTTCGAGATGATTCGCAGATTGGACAGCAGGCGATACGGATAGAGCCGGTGGCCGTCGACGTGCCGTTCGATATCTATCTGCCGGAGCCGGACGACATTTCCGCAGCACCGCACAGGATCGAACTGCAGCAGGCACCTTTGCTTGACGAGCCCGGCGCGCCCGCCTTCCGCGCCAGCGCCGAGCTTTCCTCCATTTCGGATTTCGCCTTCTGGGAAGTCATGGCCTTTGAAGAGGCCGAGCCGGTTCGCGCACCGCCGTTGATATCGTTCCCGAAGACCGAGACCTCGCCCGAATCGATCACGTCGCTGTTCCGGATCATGGAATGGCGCCCTGGCCGGCCGGCCCCCGCTCCCGTCGTCTCCCGCCCGGCCCCGCAGCCAGCCGCGGTCTCCGCGAAGGTTGCCGTGCGCCCTGCCGCCGCAATATCCCTGGAAAAGCCCAGGCGCATTCTTGTCGAGGCACCGGTCGCGCCGGCCCCCCAGGCTGCGCCGGCCCCTCACGTCGCGGCAGCCCCTTTGGTCGCGCCGGCGCCGCAGCGCACGCCGCCCGTCGCTGCGGTCCTGCCATCGCCGCGCCTGGCCGTGAGGCCCGAAAGGATCGACGCATCCGGCTACGAATTTCCGCCGCGTGCCCTTCTGCAGGAGCCTCCGGAGCGCCTCGGCGAGATCATGTCGCAGGAGACGCTGGAGCAGAATGCCGGGCTTCTGGAAAGCGTGCTGGAAGATTTCGGCATCAAGGGCGAGATCATCCATGTCCGTCCCGGCCCTGTCGTCACCCTCTATGAATTCGAGCCGGCGCCGGGTGTGAAATCCTCGCGGGTCATCGGCCTTGCCGATGATATCGCCCGCTCGATGTCGGCGCTCTCGGCCCGTGTTGCCGTGGTCCCCGGCCGCAACGTCATCGGCATCGAACTGCCGAATGTCACGCGTGAAACCGTTTACTTCCGCGAGATGATCGAGAGCCAGGATTTCGAGAAGAGCGGTTACAAGCTGGCGCTCGGCCTCGGCAAGACCATTGGCGGCGAGCCTGTCATTGCCGAGCTCGCCAAGATGCCGCATCTGCTCGTCGCCGGCACCACCGGTTCCGGCAAATCGGTCGCCATCAACACGATGATCCTGTCGCTGCTCTACCGCATGACGCCGGAACAGTGCCGCCTGATCATGGTCGACCCGAAAATGCTCGAACTGTCCGTCTATGACGGCATCCCGCATCTGCTGACGCCCGTCGTCACCGATCCGAAAAAGGCGGTCATGGCGCTGAAATGGGCCGTGCGCGAAATGGAGGAGCGCTATCGCAAGATGTCGCGCCTTGGTGTCCGCAACATCGACGGATACAACGACCGCGTCGCCCAGGCTCGCGAAAAGGGCGAAACCATCCACGTCATGGTCCAGGTCGGCTTCGACAAGGGCACCGGCACTCCGATCGAGGAAAGCCAGGCGCTGGACCTGACGCCGATGCCTTATATCGTCGTCATCGTCGACGAGATGGCCGACCTGATGATGGTCGCCGGCAAGGACATCGAAGGTGCGATCCAACGCCTCGCCCAAATGGCGCGCGCCGCCGGCATTCATCTGATCATGGCGACACAGCGTCCGTCGGTCGACGTCATCACCGGCACGATCAAGGCAAACTTCCCGACCCGCATCTCCTTCCAGGTGACCTCGAAGATCGACAGCCGCACCATTCTCGGCGAGCAGGGCGCCGAGCAGCTGCTCGGTCAGGGGGATATGCTGCATATGCAGGGCGGCGGGCGGATTTCCCGTGTCCACGGTCCCTTCGTCTCGGATGTCGAAGTGGAAAAGGTCGTTGCCCATCTGAAGACCCAGGGCCGCCCGGAATATCTCGACACCGTCACCGCCGATGAGGAGGAAGAGACGGAAGAGGAAGAAGCCGGCGCCGTCTTCGATAAGAGCGCCATGGCCTCGGAGGATGGCAACGAGCTTTACGAACAGGCGGTCAAGGTCGTCTTGCGCGACAAGAAATGCTCGACCTCCTACATCCAGCGCCGCCTCGGCATCGGCTACAACCGCGCTGCATCATTGGTGGAACGCATGGAAAAGGAAGGCCTCGTCGGTCCCGCCAACCATGTCGGCAAGCGCGAGATCGTATCGGGACGCGGCGACGGCGAGTAATCGCCGGCTGCCAGGGCGTCTGACGGATTCCTGGTTTACATCATCGAGGCAGCCAGCCGAACCGTCTCGCTGACAAACTCGGTCTTTCCGCCGGTATAAAAATCCCAATCGCCGTCTGCCTCCGCAGCCAGCCGGCGTTTCAGATCGGCATAGGCCTTGGCCCTCTCGGGGTGATCCCTGAGGTAATCCCGAAACAGAATGCGGTCCCGATGCGCGCGATTATCGGGTCCGCAAAGATAGAGCTTGAAGGCACAGGCTTGATGATCGCGGGTGAAAGCCCATCGTTGCTCTCCGGTATCGCCGTGGAAGACGAAATCGGCAGCGCGCACGATCTCGATCGCCGCTGCCAGGAAGGCGTCGGATATCATCACCGCATCGAGGTCGATCTTCGGCTTGGCCGGCAGGCCAGGCACCGACGTACTGCCGATATGATCGATGGAAAGCACGCAGTCCCCGAGTAGGATAGAGACCTCGGCGCTGATCTCGGCAAACAGCCGCGGCCAGGAAGGATCGTAGTCGACAACTTTGATGGCGCGCATGCCCTTCCTCTCGATCTGTTCAGGGCGCCTTGGTCAGCAATCCGTCGAGGATCTCGATCATCTTCTGCTCGGCCTCTTCGAGCGAGCCGCTATTGTCGAGCTCCACCACGTCGTATTCGCCGCGCACCGTCAGCGGTCCACGGGCGAGCCGCGCCATGATATCCTCATGCGTCTCGCGGCCGCGCGCCTCCAGCCGGCCGGCGAGCACTTCGGGGCGGGCGGTGACGTTGATGACCTTCAGCCGCGGAAAGGCGGCCTGGAAACGATGAAGCGCCGAGCGTGAACCGTTGGCGACGACCACATGGCCCCTTGACAGCGCCACCGAAACCTCGGCCGGAATGCCGTATTTCAGGCCATGCGCTTCCCACCAGACGGCGAAGGAGCCTGACTGCTCCATGGAGGCAAACCCTTGGAGGGAGACGGAAAGATGGTCTTCGCCGCCGGCGTCACGATGACGGGTGATGACGCGGCGGACGAAATGCACATCGTCGCGGCCCCTGAAACGCCGGGCGGCAAGATTCATCAGCGTGTCCTTGCCGGCGCCGCTCGGTCCGACGACGACGACCATGATGCCGCGCTCGGCTCCGGCTCCTGCGTGGGGTTCGTGCGACATCATGCGACACGGCGTCCCTGGCGCCAGACGGAGCGTG
Organism: Rhizobium sp. PEPV16; assembly: GCF_008919455.1. NCBI lineage: Bacteria > Pseudomonadati > Pseudomonadota > Alphaproteobacteria > Hyphomicrobiales > Rhizobiaceae > Rhizobium > Rhizobium sp. PEPV16. The sequence continues at coordinate 113,193 of NZ_VSZV01000354.1, read as the reverse complement.
TCACCGGCACGCCATGCGAGCGGTGGACGCGCACGAGATCGGCGCGTAGCCCCGTCGCGATCCGGCCGCGGTCATCGAGACTGACGGTGCGGGCGGGCGTCGACGTTACCATGGCGATCGCCTTCGGCAGGCTGATGCTCTCGACTTCGTCGGCGAGGATGAACGGCGCATGCAGCAGGCTGAGCGGCACGTAGTCGGAGGAAAGCACGTCGAGCACCCCCATCTCGGCAAGGTCGCGGGCGGCGATATTGCCGGAATGGGATTTGCCGCGCACGATGTTCGGCGCCCCCATCAGCACGCTCATGCCGTGTCCGTGCGACGCCCGGGCGGCATCGAAACTGGTCGGGAATTCGGCCAGCCGCACGCCGTTGTCGATCGCCTCGTCGACATGCGAGAGCGTCGCATCATCATGGCTTGCCACGGTGATGCCGCGCTCGGCGCAGACCTTGGCGATGGCGTTGCGGTGCGGCGTCGAATTGCGCGCCGATTCTGCCTGGCGCTTGGCGACGAAACGGGCAAAAGCCTCGTCGCTCAGGCCCCGCTTCTTCTGGTAGTAGAAGATATATTGATCCATCGTCTGGAATTGCCGCTGGCCGGGCGCATGATCCATCAGCGAGACGAGCCGCACATGCCGGTCGTTTTCGAAATCGGCGAAATGTTCGAGCACATTGTCGGCCGAGACCTCGCAGCGCAAATGAAGCAGGTGCTCGGCGCGCAGTCTGCCTTCCGTCTCTGCCGACTGGATGGCATCGGCCATCTCGCGCATCTCGCCATGTTCGAAGCCGCCGTCTTCGTCCGCCCCCATGCGCAGGCAGTCGAACACCGTGGTGATGCCTGATGTGACGATCTGGGCGTCATGCGCCTGGATAGCGGCAGTCTTGTTCCAGCGAATGCCGGGACGCGGCTGATAATGGCCTTCGAGATGATCGGTATGCAGCTCGACAAGGCCTGGAATGATGTAGTCGCCTTCAAAATCTTCGCCGGCTACCGAGTTACCCTCGGAAATGTCGGCGATCTTCCCGTCGCGGATGAGGATCGAGCCCGAGAGGACGTCATCCTCAAGAACGATGCGGGCGTTGGAAAACACGGTCTCTTTGCTCATGGCGTCAGGTCTTTCAGCTTTTGGCGCCGGCAAGCGGCAGCCAGGAATGAACTTTGAACGGGGCACCGCGCGTCTCCTCGATGAAGACGGCAAGGCCGGAAATCGAAAGCGGCCGGCCGGTGAAATCGGCAAACCGCTCGGTCAGGATCGCTTTCATGACCGCGGCGCGTGTCTCGGGCACCTGGCCGCTCAGCGTCATGTGAAAGCCGAAATCCTCCATCACGTAAGGATAACCCCAGCGCTGCAGATGGGCGCGCTGGCTGTCGCTGAGCTTCTCAGGGTTGCGTCGCGCCATATCGGCCTCGGAAAGCGCTGCGCGGAACGGTTCGAACGACCTTACCACCTTCGCGGCGAAATCCTGAAGAGGTTGATGAAGAGAACCGGGAACGAGGGCAAAAAAACGGCCGAGCTGGCCGAGGACAAGCTCAGGAATCTCGAAGGCTTGCGTGCGCTGGGCAAAATCCTCGGCAACGGTCATGAGATCCCTCTCGGTGACCGAGGAGGCGAGCGAAAACGGCGCCTTGATCGTGGCGTGAAAACCGTAGCGGCGGGGGTCGGCGGTCAGCTCGAACTGTTCTGCAGCACCCAGTTGCGCATGGTCCGGTGCAGGATAGGTCTCGCCGGTGAAGGCATTGCGGCCGAGCCAGAGCGAGGCCGCGCCGGTCAGAGGATCATCCTTCGGCGGCGAGAAATAGAGAGCGTAGCGCAAGGCTTTTATCCTGGGGATCGTCCAAACGGGGAGCGCACAGTGCAGTGATTTGGCGGCGAACCGCAAGCAGGCTCCCGGCTAAAAGATTTCCGTGACAGAATGATGATGGCATCAATTCGTCAGTGGCCCTTTTTTCCCATCACGCGCGAACGCAGCGCATTCGAGAGATTGTCGAAGGCGAAGACCACGAGGAGGATCAGCAGGACCATATAGGCGACTTTGTCCCAGTCCGAATTGGTCTTCATGGATTCGAGCAGCTTAAGGCCAATGCCGCCCGCACCGACGGCGCCGATGACGGTCGCCGAGCGGGTATTCGATTCCCAGAAATAAAGCGATTGCGAGATGAACACCGGCAGGACCTGGGGGATGACGCCGTAACGTTGGACGGCCACCGGTGCCGCACCGACCGATCTCACGCCCTCACGCTGCTTGTCGTCGATGTTCTCAAGCGCTTCGGCATAGACCTTTCCGAGTGCGCCCGTATCGGTGAAGAAGATCGCCGCGATGCCTGGGAGCGGCCCTGGGCCGAACGCACGGGTGAAGAACAACGCCCAGATCAGCATGTCGATCGAGCGCAGGAAATCGAAGAGCCGCTTCGTGGCCCAGTTCGCAGCGCGGCTCCGCGTGATGTTGCGCGCGGCGATGAAGGCGAGCGGGAAAGCGACCAGCGTGCCGAACAGCGTACCGACAAAGGCCATGACCAGCGTCTGCATCAACTTCGTCAGGATGTCGCCATGCTGCCAGCTTGCGTTGTTCAGGAAGTTGTCCAATGCCAGCGAGGCATTGGACTGGTTGGGATCGAGCCGTTCGCCGGAGAACATCAGGCCGACGACCTCAGGCAGGTTCCGGCCCCAGAAGGGCGACTGCGTATCGAAGAAGAAGTTCGCCCAGCCGAGAAAGCGGCGCTGGACATAGACCTGGCTGGTACGGATTTCCGCCTGTCCCGCGAAGCCGTAATAGACGATCACCTTGTTGTCGCCCCGCTCCATCTGGGCAGGCGCATCGGCCGGCAGGGAGGCGCGATCGCGGGTGATGGTCACGGGGTAGAGCTTGCCGTCGATATAGACGTCGACGCGGCTCGGCGTCACTTCCATGCGGTTGCCGTCGCTGCCGAAGGTGACGGTGTATCGGCTGCCATCGGCATTGGGCTTCAGCCAGTTGATATCGGCGCCCTCGGGATACTGGCGGCGGCTCGTCCATTGGGGGACGACCTGATCGTTCTGGAAACGCAGGCGCGGCTGGGCGCGCCAGGAATACCAGTCCTGGACATAGACCGCCGCGCGGTCCCAGTTGCCGTTCACGAAGGTGGGAATGACGTTGAAGAAGGCGAAGCAGAAGGCAAGATAAACGAAAACCGCAGCTGAAATGAGGAGCAGACCCCAGCGTTGCATGAAGCTGCGATGGAAGACGTCCGGATAGGCGGAAAGCAGTCGTTCGCGCTCGGCGGCGTTGATGGTCGGAACCGAGGACATCAGGCTGCTCCCTGTCCGAATTCGAAGGACTGCTTGCCGATCAGCCGGCGGCGCAGCCAGGCGGAGAATTGGTCGACGCAAATGACGGTGATCAGCAGCAGGATGATGATCGCATAGGTCTTGGCAGCATGGTCGCGTCCGATCGAGAGGCTGAAGACCTCACCTATGCCGCCGCCGCCGACGGCGCCGATTATAGTCGAGGCGCGCACGTTGATCTCGGTCCGCAGCAGCGTGTAGGAGACGAAGTTCGGCAACACCTGCGGCAGGATCGCGAAGCGCACGCGCTCCAGCCAGCCGGCGCCGGCGGCGCGCAGGCCTTCATCCGGCTTCATGTCGGCATTCTCGACGACTTCGAAGAACAGCTTGCCAAGCGCGCCGACGGTATGGACCCATACCGCGATGATCGCCGAAATCGGACCGATCGACAGGATCGCGGCGAGGAGGCCGGCGACGACGATTTCTGGGAAGGCGCGCATGATTTCCATGATGCGCCGCACGACCCAGCGCGTCACGCCTGCACCGACCAGATTGGTGGAAGCGAAAAAGCAGAGCAGGAACGCGCCGCTCGCACCGAGAATGGTGGAGACGATGGCGATGTTGAGCGTGATCGCGAGCTGGTAGAAGAAATTCGGGATGTAGAAACTATCGGTGATCCAGACGCGGTCGCTTGTATAGTCGTATTTGATCGAACCGTCGGAAAAGGGCGACGGCAGATCGAACATGGCGCGGAAGATCTCCAGCGGACTGTCCGGCACGAAGCTCTTCATGAAGTCGAAGAAATAGGGAAGGCGCTCGAAGAACTTGCCCGAATTGGCGCTGTTGGCGAAGTCGAGCGAGGCGCCGAGGATGATCAGAAAGACCACGATTGAAACGACGGTATAGATCCGCCGCGTTCGAACCTGGCTCTGATAATGATCGAGGATGGTGCGGGAGCCCCCCTGCAATCCGCTCAGAGAGTCCGCGCCGGCCGAGTGCGCCATATGTGGCTTCCTTCTTGAAAAACGGCGGCATCATAACGATGCCGCCGCAAGACTGTTCAGACTGAGGATCAGCCGCCGATAACGGCCTTACGGGCGTCGATGATCGTCTGATAGAAGCTCTGGTCGACCGGCGCCCAGTCAACGTAGCCGCCGCCCGTGAACGATTCGAAGCAGCTCTTGTCTGTCTTCGGCAGTTCGGCGAAGTAGGCGGTAACCTTCTTCTGAAGGTCGGCCGGCAGCTTCTGGGAAACCATCAGCGGACCGTTCGGGATGAGCGGCGACTTCCAGACTTCGACGATATCGTCCATGTCGAGCAGGCCCTTGGTGACCATCTGGTGCAGATTGCCGGAGGAGTAGCCCTGCGCCCAGTCGCCCTGACCGGAACCGAAGGTGGTGCCGACATCGAACTTTTTGTCGAGAACGCCGAGAACGAGGTTCTCGTGGCCGCCGCCGAAGCCGGTTTCAGCGAAGTACTGCTTGACTGGTGCGCCGGTGTCCTTCGGAAGGGCAACGTTAGGAACAAGGTAGCCGGAGGTAGAGTCCGGATCGGCGAAGCCGAGCTTCTTGCCCTTGGCGTCGGCAAGCGTCTTGATGCCGGAGTCCTTGCGGGCAACCATGATCGAGTAGTAGCCGGTCGAACCGTCTGCCTGCTTGGTAGTCAGAACCGGGGTGACGGCGTTCGGATCCTTGATATAGACCGCGGCGTAAGAGGCGGCGCCCATGACGGCGAGGTCGATCGTACCGCCAAGGAGACCCTGGATGACGCCGTTGTAGTTCGGCGATGGGAAGAGCTGAACTTCAGAAACGCCGGTGGCAGCGATCAGGCCGGGCTTGACGCACTCGGTGCGGCGAACCTGGTCGGCTTCGTTTTCACCGCCATCGAGACCGATGCGGAGGACCTTGACGTCCTGGGCAGCAGCATTGCCGGCGACGGCGGCGACGGCGATGGTTGCCATCATGATCTTGCGGAATGCAGACATGGAAGTCTCCTTTTGTGACATGGTTTGTTTGTCAGTTATTTTTCCGACCGTTGTCCCCGTCGGCCGGAAACGGGTCAGTGCACGGCGGCTGCTTTGGCCACCCTGCCGGATGAGACATTCTCGGCGCGGCGCTTGGATTCGAGGCTGGTCGAGGTCAGCGTTTCGTCGATGCCGGCGCCATCCTTGTCGGTCCCGTAGATTTCCTTCACCGCTTCGGCGGTCAGCTCCGAAGGCTGGCCGTCGAAGACGACGCGGCCGCCGGCCATGCCGACGATGCGCTCACAATAGTTGCGGGCGGTATCGAGCGTATGAAGGTTGGTGATGACGGTGATGCCCTCGCGTTCGTTGATATCGCGCAGCGCATCCATGACGATCTTGGCGTTCAGCGGATCGAGCGAGGCGATCGGTTCGTCGGCAAGAACCATTTTCGGGTTCTGCATCAGCGCGCGGGCAATCGCCACGCGCTGCTGCTGGCCGCCGGAAAGCGTGCCGGCTGCCTGCAGCGCCGTCTGCTCGATGCCGAGGCGTTCGAGTGCTGCGATCGCATGCACGCGTTCCTCGCGCGTGAAGATGTTGAGCAGGCTCAGAAGCGTCGAGCGGTGGTTGAGGCGACCAAGCATGACATTTGTGAGAACGTCGAGGCGCGGCACCAGGTTGAACTGCTGGAAGATCATCGCGCAGTCGCGCTGCCAGTTGCGCAGCGCCTGACCGCGAAGCCCGGAGACCTCGACGCCAGCGAAATGAACGGAGCCGGAGCTCGGCTCCTGAAGCCGGTTGATCATGCGCAGCAGCGTCGACTTGCCGGCGCCGGAGCGGCCAATGATGCCGACCATCTGGCCCTGAGGAATGTCGAGCGTGACGGAATCGACAGCGAGCTTTTTTCCGAAACGACGTGTGACATTCTTCAGCTCGAACATCATGCTCTTCCCTTGCAATCCATGCCTTGATCAGCTTCGCATTAGTCCCGCTTGATGAACCTCGCATGTCATATTTGTGTAAGTCCTGTCACAATTCTCAGCCACTATATCGGGGGTTTTAATCGCCGTAGCGGGACAGGAAATCTTCCGCGTCAAGGTTGCGGAAATCCTCGAGCGCCTGGCGCAGCCGCTCGTGCTCCCAGTCCCACCAGGAAAGCCTGTCCATCCGTTCGCCGACTTCTGTTGGAAAGCGCTCGCGGATGAGTTTGGCCGGTACGCCGCCGACGATCGTATAGGGCGCGACGTCCTTTGATACGACGGCGCCGGCCCCGATCACCGCGCCATTGCCGACGTTGACGCCCGGCAGGATCGTCGCTCCGTGGCCGATCCAGACGTCGTTGCCGATCGTCACGCGGTTTGCGCGCCGCCAGGCGAAGAAGTCCGTCTCCATATCGCCGTCCGGCCAGTAGTCGGCGGCGCGATAGGTGAAATGATGCAGTGTCGCGCGCCAGGTCGGATGGTTGGTGGCGTTGATGCGCACGGCGGCGGCGATATTGACGAACTTGCCGATCGTCGCACACCAGACGGAGCCATCCTGCATGATGTAGGAATAGTCGCCGAACGTGGCCTCGCTGATGCGGCAGCGTTCCGAGACCTCGGTATAGCGCCCGAAGGTGGAATCGCTGACGGATGCCGTTTCATGAAAGTAAGGCTCGATACCAAGCTTGCGGCTCATGCAGCGATCTTTCTGGGTGAGAACTGCTGAACGTCGAGGATGCGGTCGGCGACGGCTTCGCGCACTTCCTCGTCGTGGAAGATGCCGAGAAGGGCCACACCCGCCTTCTTCTTTTCCGCGATCATGCCGACGACGACGGCACGGTTCCTGGCATCGAGCGAGGCTGTGGGTTCGTCGAGAAGCAGGATCGTGTGCTCGGTGATGAAGCCGCGCGCGATGTTGACGCGTTGCTGCTCACCGCCGGAGAAGGTGGCGGGCGGAAGCTGCCAGAGCGTTTCCGGCAGATTGAGCCTGGCAAGCAGGGCGCCCGCCTTTTCCCGTGCCGTGACGGCGTCCTCGCCGCGTGCCACCAGCGGTTCGGCAACCACGTCGATCGCCGCGACGCGCGGCACGGTGCGCAGGAACTGGCTGACATAACCGAGCGTATTGCGGCGGACGTTAAGAATGGTGCGCGGATCGGTGGAAGCGAGATCGATGATGCGTCCGTCGTGACGAATGAGGATCTGGCCGGTGTCGACGGCATAATTGCCGTAGATCATCTTGAGCAGCGAGCTCTTTCCGATGCCCGATGGGCCGCCGAGGACGACGCATTCGCCCGATGCGACGGAGAAGGCGACATCGGAGACGACGGGCAGCTTGATGCCGTCGCGCAGGTGCATGGTGAAGCTCTTTGAGACTTCGGAAACGACGAGGGGCGTTGCCATATTCTTCTTCCTTGGTTTCGGGCCTCAGACCTGCAGGATCGAGGAAACGAGCAGCTGCGTGTAGGGTTCGCGCGGGTCGTCGAGCACGCGGTCGGTGAGCCCGTGTTCGATGACGTAGCCGTCCTTCATCACCATCATCCGGTGCGAGAGGAGGCGGGCGACGGCGAGATCGTGGGTGACGATGATGGCCGAGAGACCGAGATCGTTGACGAGGCCGCGCACGAGGTCGAGCAGTCGCGCCTGCACCGAGACGTCGAGGCCGCCGGTCGGCTCGTCCATGAAGACGAGGCGCGGGCCGGTGACGAGGTTGCGAGCGATCTGCAATCGCTGGCGCATGCCGCCGGAAAAGGCGCGCGGCTGGTCGTCTATGCGGTCGGCGTCGATCTCGACGCGTTCGAGCCAGTCGATCGCCGAGGCACGGATCTTGCCATAGTGCCGGTCGCCGATCGCCATCAGCCGTTCGCCGACATTGGCGCCGGCAGAGACCGTCATGCGCAGGCCGTCGGCCGGGTTCTGATGCACGAAGCCCCAGTCGGTGCGCATCAGGAAGCGCCGCTCGGCCTCGTTCATGCGATAGAGGTCGCGGTAGCTGCCGTCGCGCATGTGATATTCGACGCTGCCGGTGCTCGGCAGCAGCCGAGTGGAGAGGCAGTTGAGCAGCGTCGTCTTGCCGGAGCCGGATTCACCGACGATGGCGAGCACTTCGCCGGGCCAGAGCTCGAAGGAGACGTCGCGGCAGCCGATACGGTTGCCGTAGAATTTCGAAACGTCACGGACTTTGAGAAGCGGAGTATCGCTCATTCTGCAGCCTCCCGGGCCAGCATTTCGCCGGCATATCCGTGCGCGCGGCGGTCTTCGCAATAATCGGTGTCGGAGCAGACGAACATGCGCCCACCCTTGTCGTCGAGAACCACTTCGTCGAGATAGACTTCCTCGGCGCCGCAAAGGGCGCAGGGTTTGTCGAAGCGCTGGATATCGAAAGGGTAATCCTCGAAGTCCAGGCTGACGACGTTGGTATAGGGCGGGACCGCATAAATGCGCTTCTCGCGTCCGGCGCCGAAGAGCTGCAGCGCGTCCGACATATGCATCTTCGGATTGTCGAATTTCGGCGTCGGCGACGGGTCCATGACATAGCGGCCATGGACCTTCACCGGATAGGCGTAAGTCCGCGAGATGCGGCCGTTATGGGCGATGTCCTCGTAGAGCTTCACATGCATGAGGCCGTATTCTTCGAGCGCATGCATCTTGCGGGTCTCGGTCTCGCGCGGCTCGAGGAAGCGCAGCGGCTCGGGGATCGGCACCTGGTAGACGAGCACCTGGCCCGCCTCGAGCTTTTCCTCGGGAATGCGGTGGCGCGTCTGGATGATCGTCGCATCCTTGGTATGCGTCGTCACCGCGACATTGGCGACCTTCTGGAAGAAGGCGCGGATGGAAACGGCGTTGGTCGTGTCGTCGGCACCCTGGTCGATGACCTTCAGCACGTCGTCCGGTCCGATGATCGAGGCCGTCACCTGCACGCCGCCGGTGCCCCAGCCATAGGGCATCGGCATTTCGCGCGAGGCGAAGGGCACCTGATAGCCGGGAATGGCGATTGCCTTCAGGATCGCCCGGCGGATCATCCGCTTGGTCTGTTCGTCGAGATAGGCGAAGTTGTAGCTGGCCAGATCGGTCATTCGGCGGCTTCCTTCATGTCTTCGCCACCGTTGCGGGCGGCTTCGAATTCGCGGCGCATGCGGCGGACGAGATCGAGTTCGGCCTGGAAGTCCACATAATGCGGAAGCTTCAGGTGCTCGACGAAGCCCGTCGCCTGGACGTTGTCGGAGTGCGAGATGACGAATTCCTCGTCCTGTGCCGGCGCTGTGATATCCTCGCCGAGCTCTTCGGCGCGAAGAGCCCGGTCCACCAGCGACATCGCCATCGCCTTGCGCTCACTCTGGCCAAAGACCAGGCCGTAGCCGCGGGTAAATTGCGGCGGCGCCTTGGCCGAACCCTTGAACTGGTTGACCATCTGGCATTCGGTGATCTGGATGGTGCCGAGCGAGACGGCGAAGCCGAGTTCCGGCACGTCGAATTCTACCTCGACGTCGCCGATGCGGATTTCACCGGTGAAGGGGTGGTTCCGGCCATAGCCGCGCTGAGTGGAATAACCGAGCGCCAGCAGGAAGCCCTCGTCGCCGCGGGCAAGCGCCTGCAGGCGCAAGTCGCGGGTCATCGGGAATTCCATCGGCTCGCGGGTCAGATCGCCGATCTCGTGATCTTCCGGCATGTCGCCGTCGGCCTCGATCAGGCCTTCCTCGCCGAGGATCTCGGAGACGCGCATGACGCGGCCGGTTTCGGCGGCGCGTTGAGCGGGCGTCTCGACCGCCTCGTCCGAAAGCAGGGAGGGATCGAGCAGGCGGTGGGTATAGTCGAAGGTGGGGCCGAGAAGCTGGCCGCCCGGCAGATCCTTGTAGGTCGCCGAGATGCGGCGTTCGATCGTCATATCAGCCGTGTCGAGCGGCCTGGAATAGCCGAAACGCGGCAGCGTCGTGCGGTAGGCGCGCAGCAGGAAGATCGCCTCGATCATGTCGCCCCGCGATTGGCGGATGGCAAGGGCTGCGAGCGTACGGTCGAAAAGCGAGGCCTCGGCCATGACGCGGTCGACGGCGAGCGCCAGCTGCGCCACGATCTGTTCGATGCCGATCGCCGGCAGCGAACGGTCGCCGCGGCGGCGGTCGGCGAGCAGGCGGTGGGCATTGGCGATGGCGGTCTCGCCACCCTTGACGGCGACATACATGAGCTCAGATCTCCGTTACTGTGATCTTGGTGGTGCGCGGCAGGCAGAGGAAGCGTTTACCCGCCGTCAGCACGATGTCGACGCCGCGCGGAAAGAGCGCGCGGTTCTCGGTCCAGAGCCGCAGGAAGGTCTCCGGCAGGCCGATAGGCGCGATCTCCGCCACGCTCTGGATGCCGGGACCCATCAGCGCCAGCCTGCGGCCGCCCTCGAGTTCGGCGAGTTCGACGATGAGGGTCGTCGAGCGGTCGGGATATTCCTGCGTACCTGATGCAAAGAGGCCGAAGGAGGAAGGTGCGGTGCCGGCCTCGGTGAAGGCAAAGCGCGCTTCGGCTTTTTCGGTGGTCAACGGCGCGCCGGTATGGAAGCCGAGCCACTCCGGCACGGCGGATCTCGCCAGTCCCTGGGAAAGCCAGACGGGCGTGTCGTGGTCGCAAAGCGTCAGCGCGATCGTGCCGGCGGCGATGCCGAGCGGTGCCGGCGGAGCGACATCGGGCTGAACGGTCTGGATCGTGCCGGGGCGCGCCATGCCGTCCATCAGCATCTTGAAGACGCTCTGGGCATGGAAGACCGGCTCGGCAAAGCCGCCGGTCAGAGCTTCTGTCCTCAGGCCCATCAGTTGTCTCCCCGCACCATGGTGAAGAAATCGACGCGGGTTGCCGCCGTCTCGTCCGCCTTGCGGCGTTCGGCATCGGCGATCCGCTCGGCGATCGGTAAAAGCAGGGCCTGTTCGACGAAACCCTGCGTCGCCTCCTCCTGCCAGAGCGCGTCGAAGATCGCCGCAAGCCTGGCCTTTTCACGGTCGGTGCCGAGCGCCTGCGCATGGCCGACCGAGCCGGAGTCGAGCCGGACGGTCGCTCGCGTCACGGTCACTTCCCCCAGGTTGAAGGGAGCGCCGCCGCCGCCGATGCGTCCGCGCACCATCACCAGCCCGGTTTCCGGTCCGCGCACCGGATGGGCCACAGGCTTTTCCGGCAGCGCATCGAAGACTGCCAAGAGTTCGCTGCGCTCCGCCCGCGCCAGCAGATCGGCGGCGCGTTTGCGCCCGGATGCCGTCTGTGACGCAGCGTCTGTCCTGTCCGCTGATATCATCGCCGCTTCCCTTAAAATGTCTATTGATATAGACAACCATACAAGATACACTTAGCTCTAAATCGATGTCGTGACAAGCGTGTGACATCGTCGGCGTGAAATGGCAGGGCAGGGGTGGAATGGCGGGATTGAAGCAGGTGCAAAGGCAAACCGGCGTGGCGCTCTGGCGCCAGATCGCCGATCGGATTCGCGAGGCGATCAGCAACGGAGCCTATGACGAAACGGGAATGGTGCCGCCGGAAACCATGCTGGCGCTGCAATTCGGCGTCAACCGGCATACGGTGCGCAGCGCGCTGGCGGCGCTCGCCCAGGAGGGGATCGTCCGTGCGGTACAAGGCCGCGGCACGCTGATCGAGCGCAAGGAGCGGTTGAATTTCCCGATCACCCGGCGCACGCGTTTCACCGCCGGCATCGGCGATCAGGCGCGTGAAATGCGCGGCCTTCTGCTCGATGAGGCGAAGGAGGAGGCGAGTGCCGAGATCGCCCGCTGGCTGGGCCTGAAGCAAGGAGATCAGGTGATCCGCCTGGAAACATTGCGCCAGGCAGATAAGCGGCCGGTTTCAAGGGCGACGAGCTGGTTTCCCGCCAAGCGCTTTGCCGGTATCGGTGAGGCTTACCGGACGGGGGAATCGATCACCAAGGCTTTCGCCGAACTCGGCCTGCCGGATTACGTCCGGGCGACGACCGAGGTGACGGCAGCCCATGCCAGTGCAGCCGATATGGCCGACCTCGAACTCACCCCCGGCGCGATCCTGCTGATCGCCAAGGCGATGAATACCGATCTTGAGGGTGTGCCGGTGCAATATTCGATCAGCCGCTTCGCGGCCGACCGGGTACAGTTCACCATCGAAAATTGAGCGCCTTTCCCCGCCGAAGCGGGGAAAGATCAGCTGAGATCAATGTGCGCCCGACATGTCGCCGAGCACTTCCTTGGACGCGACAGTGGAATCCGCCTTCAGCGTGTAGACCATCGGCACGCCGGTCGCGAGGTTGAGGGCAAGCACGCCTTCGCGGCTGAGCTTGTCGAGCACCATCACCAGCGAGCGCAGCGAATTGCCGTGCGCGGCAACCAGCACCTTCTCGCCCCTGAGCACGCGCGGCAAGATCTCCGTGAGGTAGTAGGGCCAGACGCGGGCGCCGGTGTCACGCAGGCTTTCACCGCCGGGAGGAGGCACGTCATAGGAACGGCGCCAGATATGCACCTGTTCCTCGCCCCATTTGGCGCGCGCATCGTCCTTGTTGAGACCGGAGAGGTCGCCGTAGTCGCGCTCGTTCAGCGCCTGGTCGCGGATCGTCAGGAGATCGGGCTGGCCGACCTTGTCGAGGATGAGCTTCAGCGTGTGCTGCGCACGCACCAGCACCGAGGTGTAGGCGACGTCGAATTTGATCCCGTAGTCCGCGAGTGCGGCACCGCCTGCATTAGCTTCCTGGATACCGAGCTCGGTCAGATCGGGATCCTTCCAGCCGGTGAAGAGATTCTTCAGGTTCCAGTCACTCTGGCCGTGGCGAACGAGGACGAGGGTACCGCTCATGAATTTGCCTCCGTAGTATCGTTATGAGGAAGAGAGCCCGAGCACGTCGAGCATGGAATAGAGACCCGGCTTCTTGTCACGCGCCCAGAGCGCCGCCTTGATGGCGCCGCGCGCAAAGATCGAGCGGTCGGCCGCACTGTGCGACAGGGTGACGATTTCACCTTCTCCGGCAAAAAGCACGGAATGTTCGCCGATGACGGAGCCGCCGCGCAGCGTCGCAAAGCCGATCGTGCCCGCCTCGCGGGCGCCCGTATGGCCGTCGCGCACCCGGACCGATTTCGAGGCAAGATCGATGCCGCGCCCTTTTGCCGCGGCCTCGCCGAGGAGAAGGGCTGTGCCTGAAGGCGCGTCCACCTTGTGCTTGTGGTGCATTTCCAGGATCTCGATATCCCAGTCGACAGGATCAAGCGCACGCGCTGCCTGCTCTGCGAGCACGCCGAGCAGATTGACCCCGAGGCTCATATTGCCTGACTTGACGACGCGCGCATGGCGGGCCGCCGCGGCGATCTTGGCATTGTCGTCGGGTAAACAGCCCGTCGTGCCGATGATATGGACGATGCGGGCCTGCGCGGCGAGGCCTGAAAATTCCACCGTTGCGGCAGGCGAGGTGAAGTCGAGCACGCCTTCGGCATCGAGAAAAGCGTTGAGCGGATCGTCGCCGATGATGACACCGGTCGGGCCGAGACCGGCGATCTCGCCGGCATCCTTACCGACGAAGGGCGAGCCGGCGCGCTCGACCGCGGCATGCAGGCTCACGCCCTCGATGGAATGGATGAGCCGGATCAGCGTCTGCCCCATGCGTCCTGCTGCGCCGACCACCACCAGTTTCATCGCAGCATCGCTCATGTCAGTCTCACCAGGTCAGTTTGAATCGGAGGCCGAAGGCCTCTGCAGGTTGTTGAGGCGAGCGTAAAGACCGTCGCTGACCTTCGCAAGCGTCTCGTGATTGCCTTCCTCGACGACGCGGCCCTGCTGCATGACGACGATCTTGTCGGCGCGCACCACGGTCGAAAGCCGATGGGCGATGACGACGACGGTGCGTCCGCTCATCGCTTCGTCGAGCGCTTTCTGCACGGCCGCCTCGGATTCGGTGTCAAGGGCCGAGGTCGCCTCGTCGAGAAGCAGGATCGGCGCATTGCGCACCAAAGCGCGCGCGATCGATAGCCGCTGGCGCTGGCCGCCCGAAAGCGTCACGCCGTTTTCGCCGACCGGTGTCTCGTAACCCTGCGGCTGTGCCGAGATGAAGTCATGCGCATAGGCAAGCCGGGCGGCCTCTTCCACCTCGGCATCGGTCGCTTCCGGCCGGCCATAGCGTATATTGTCGCGGATCGTGCCCTCGAACAGATAGGGCTGCTGCGAGACATAGGCGAGCTGCTGACGCAGCGACTTCTTGGTGATGTGGGCGATGTCCTGTCCGTCGATCAGGATTTCGCCCTCGCGCGGATCGTAGAAGCGCGGAATGAGGCTGATCACGGTGGACTTGCCGGCGCCGGAGGGACCGACCAGCGCAGTGGTCGCGCCGCCCTCGGCGGTGAAACTGACGCCGCTAAGCACGCTCTCATTGCCGTAGGCGAAGGAAACATTGCGGAATTCGATCCTTGCCTGCGTCACCGTCAGCGGCCGGGCATCCGGCAGGTCGCGCTGGCGCGGTTCCATGTCGAGCAGTTCATAGATCATCCGCGCATTCACGACGGCGCGCTCCATCTGCACCTGCAGGCGGGCAAGCCGGCGGGCCGGGTCATAGGCGAGCAGCAGCGCCGTGACGAAGGAGAAGAAGGCGCCCGGCGGCACATTGAAGTAGATCGAGCGGTAGGCGGCATAGGCAAGCACGCTGGCGACGGCAAAACCTGCGAAGCTTTCCGTCAGCGGAGAGGTGCGTTCGGAAAGCCGGGCAATCCGGTTCGCCCGGCTTTCGGCGCCCTTGATGAGCTTGTTGACCTTGCGTTCCAGTTCTTCTTCCATCGTGAAGGCTTTCACGATGGCGATGCCCTGGATCGTCTCCTGCATGGCGCCGAGAACGTGGCTGTTCAGGTGCACGGCCTCGCGGGTCGCCGAGCGCAGCCGCTTGGAAACATAGCGCAATGCATAAAGCAGCGGCGGCGCCATGATGAACACGGCAAGGCTGAGCAGCGGATCCTGGATGATCATCACGGCGAGCAGCGAAACGAAGGTGAGCAGGTCGCGCACCGTCGAGGTGATCGTCAGGTTGAGCACGTCGCGGATGCCGCTGACATTCTGGCTCACCTGCGCAGCGATATGGGCCGAGCGCGCCTCGCTGAAGAAGCCGACCGAAAGCGTCATCAGATGCGCATAGAGCCGGCGCTGGTAACGGGCGACGATATCGTTGCCGACCCTGGAAAGCGCCACCGCCTGGCCATAGCTCGCAAAACCGCGCAGCACGAAGGCGATGAAGATCGAAAGACAGATGATCCAGACGACGTCGGCGCGCCGATTGGCGAAGGCCTCGTCGATGATTGCCCGCATGATCCAGGCGGTAAACGCCGTCGAAAGCGCCACCACGATGAGGCAGGCGATCGCAAAGACATAGCCCCACAGATGGTCGCGGCCGTTTTCAGCGATGATGCGCTTCAGGATGCCGGTTACGGTATCGCTGCTGACGCTCTGCGTTCTGCTTTCCGCCGCTTCCAAATAGGGTTTCCTGTCTCGGGCTAAGCGCCCCGCGAGGGCGACACGCACTTTTGCCGGGGTCTATAAAGAGTTGGGACCGGTTTGGCTAGAGCGCCGCGCGTCCGGATGGGACGCGCCAAGAACGCTCTATTGCCTTGCATGCCGAGCTTAACGCCGCCAGCGGCGGCCTTCCGTCGAGACGCCGAAATTCGCCGGCATGCGCGCATAGGAGGAAAGCCCGGCAAGCGCCGCCAGCGGATGTGTCACCACATAGGTCGGGATGGTGCGAAGCAGCGCCGTATGCGGCGCCTTGTCCTCGAAGGCGATGCGGAATTCCTGCTTCTTCAGCGCCGGGATGATCTTCTGCGAAATCCCGCCGGAGAGATAGACGCCGCCGCGCGCCATGAACACCATCGCCATGTCGCCCGCCACGCGGCCGAGATAGGTGGCAAACAGCGAGACGGTCTCTATGGCTGCCTTGTCGCTGCCGGCAAGCGCGTGCGAGGTGATGTCGGCGGGATCCTTCATCGTCGGCTCGATGCCGTCGACCACGCAGATGGCGTGATAGAGGTTGACGAGGCCGCGCCCGCAGAGAATCTGCTCAGCCGAAACGCGGCCTTCGATCGTCTCGATATGCGGGAAGATTTGATAGTCACGCTTGCTGCGCGGCCCGAGATCGACATGGCCACCTTCGCCGGGAACCGGGATCCAGCTGTGCTGGGCATGCACGAGCCCGCCGACGCCGAGGCCGGTGCCCGGTCCGAGCACGACGCGGGAGGCGATCATGTCGCCGGTGGCGTCGCCGATGCGTTCGCGGTTTTCATCCGAAAGCGCGGCGATTGCCAGCGCCTGCGCCTCGAAATCGTTGACGACGAGCACATCCTCCATGCCGAGGCCCTCGATCATCGTCTTCGGCCGCACCACCCAGTCGCAATTGGTCAGCGGGATCTCGTCGTCGTTGATCGGGCCGGCGACGGCGAGGATCGCCGAGCGCGGCTGCACGGCGGTCTTGTCGAGCACGCCTTGCTGGATCGCTTCGTCGATCGTGGCAAAATCCGCCGTGCGCACGTTCGGAAACTGCTTCGGCTCGGCGTAGGCATCGGTCAGGATGGAGAAGCGGGCATTGGTGCCGCCGATATCGCCGATCAGGATCGGGAAAGGCAGCGGAGCGGTGCTGTTGTTCGGTTTTGGCATGGCCGGTTCCGTGCTGATCAGGCTTCGAGTGTGGGAAGAAGTTTTATAGCGGTCGCGTGGTTGAGCGCCATCGGAATATCGTAAACGATCGCCAGCCGCATCAGCGCCTTCACGTCGACATCGTGCGGCATCGGCGTCAAGGGGTCGACGAAGAAGATCAGGGCGTCGACCTCGCCGGTCGAAATCAGCGCGCCGATCTGCTGGTCGCCGCCGAGCGGTCCGCTTTTCAGCCTGACGACGTCAAGATCGGGAGCGGCGTCGAGCACCCGCCCGCCGGTCGTGCCGGTGGCGACGATCTTCCAGCGCGAGAGAAGATCCTGGTTGGCGCGGGCGAACGCCGCCATGTCGTCCTTCTTCTGGTCATGCGCGATCAGCGCAAGGCATTTGCCGCCGGCCATGAAGTGAATCTCCGCCCCAACAATTCAATCGATTTGACCGCTGTATACCAAGAATTTGCGATTTGAAAGACAGAGCATCCGCCCCTTCATTGGATCGCCGGCTTGTCGTTCGGAACTGGGCCGACATCCGGTAACGCGCCATCGGTGCCCTCAGCCGACGCGGCTGCCGGAGCGGCGGCGAGCGCGCTTGCGGCGGAGGGTCCACCATAGGTGGCGGCCTGCATCGAAGCAACGGAAGCGGCATTGAGCACGGCGGCGCAAGCGTTGGGCAGATCGGTGACCATCATCTCACGCGGCGGCTTCGGCGGCTTGGCGCCGGGCTTGGGCGGTTTCGGCGGCGCCCAAGGCGCCGGCGTGAACCAATAGGCGAGCGACTTGTCGCAGCCGTCGCCGGCGGGGACAGGAGCTTGCGGCGTGCATGCGGCAGCGCCCGAAGGGCATTTGATGCGGATGTGGAAATGCGAGTCATGGCCGTATATCGGCCGGAGCTTACCAAGGTTGGTGCGGTCGCCGGCCCAGGTGTCGCACATTTTCTTCTTGATCGCCGGATTGACGAAGATGCGCTCCACTTCGGGATAGCTCGCCGCGAGCATCAGCAGCCGCGCGTGCGATTGCGTCCACACCTTGGGGTCGACGGTCAGGAACTTGCCCTTCTGCAGCATGGTGGTGAAGGGCAGGTCCTGGCGCTCCTCGGCCGTCATGCGGCGCGCCGGCATCGGGCTAAACCAGATATCGGCATCGAGGCCAATCTGGTGCGAGGAATGGCCGTTGAGCATCGGCCCGCCGCGTGGTTGCGCGATATCGCCGACAAGGATGCCCGGCCAGCCGGCATATTTGACCGCATCCTGCGAAAACCGCTCCAAGAGCGCGATCATGGCCGGATTGCCCCAGCGACGGTTGCGCGAAAGCCGCATCGCCTGCCAGGTCGGCCCGTCGGTCGGCAGCGCCACCGCACCCGTCATGCAGCCCTTTGCGTAAAAGCCGATCGGCTGTGCCGGCCCCTGCGTCGGCAGGCCGACGGCGCCGAACTGCCCCTTGGCGCTGCCCGGGCTCGGCGTCTTCTGCTCAGCGCCGACGTCGCCAACGGCAAGGCCTGCGCCGATCGCGCCGGCCAGCGCCAGTGTGCCTAATGTCCTGAAAGCCTGGGCGAAGCCGAAAGCCATGCTGTTCCCTTAATTCGATGTCGAAGTGATCTGCACTCGAATCTATCCTGAAAAGCGATTTTGGTGAATCGATGATTTGCTGGACGGGCGCAGCAGGGGCCGGTGACGGAACGCCGCAGCGCCTCAGGCATTGACAGGAGCTGACCTTTGACGGGAGCTGGCGGCTCAAAATGTCGCGAGCCCGGCAAAAACCAGACTCTCTCCTGTTTTTCGCCCCTATTTCTCGTATTGTCGTATCCATCAATATTCAGGGGAAATGGGAATGGCGGCTTTGTGGTCGAAAATCGGTCTGTTTCTGTCGCTTGCGGGTGCTCTGGCGCCGCGGACGGCATTGGCTGAGGGCCAGCCGTTTCAGATCGGAAGCTCGGTCATCAGCGAGATGAAGTACAAGCCGGGCTTTACTCATTTCGACTATGTGAACCCTAATGCCCCGAAGGGTGGAGACCTCCGCCTCTCCGCGAGCGGGGCCTTCGACACCTTCAACCCGGTACTTGCCAAAGGCCAGGTGGGAGTAGGCCTGACGCTCGTATACGACACCTTGATGAAGGCGGCAGATGACGAGCTGCTTGTCTCCTACGGCTTGCTCGCCGAAGGGCTGTCCTTCCCCGCCGATGTCTCGAGCGCAACCTTTCGCCTGCGTAAGGAGGCAAAATGGGCAGATGGTCAGCCGGTCACGCCCGAGGATGTCATCTTCAGCCTGGATAAGACCAAGGAATTAAATCCCCTCACGGCGAACTATTACCGCCACGTGGTGAAAGCCGAAAAGACCGGCGATCGCGACGTCACCTTCACCTTCGACGAGAAGAACAACCGAGAGCTCCCGAATATTCTCGGTCAGTTGGTGGTCGTGCCGAAACATTGGTGGGAGGGGCAGGGACCAGACGGCAAGCCACGCGATATCTCAAAGACGACGCTGGAGCCCGTGATGGGTTCGGGACCTTACAAGATTGCTTCCTTCTCCCCCGGCGCGACGATCCGCTACGAATTGCGTGACGATTATTGGGGCAAGGACCTCAATGTGAATGTCGGCCAGAACAATTTCCGCAATGTCATCTACACCTATTTTGGTGATCGGGACGTCGAGTTCGAAGCCTTTCGCGCCGGTAATAGCGACTACTGGCAGGAAACCACGGCTGCCCGCTGGGCGACGGGATATGACTTTCCGGCAGTGAAGGAAGGGCGTGTCAAGAAAGAGGAGGTTACAAACCCGCTGCGCGCCACCGGCATTATGCAGGCTCTCGTACCCAACATGCGACGTGACCTCTTCAAGGACACCAGGGTCCGCGAGGCGCTGAACTATGGTCTGGATTTTGAGGAGTTGAACCGCACGGTTGCCTTCAACAGCTACAAGCGCATCGACAGCTATTTCTGGAACACCGAACTCGCCTCATCAGGCCTGCCGCAGGGCCGTGAGTTGGAAATACTGCAGAGCATGAAGGACAAGGTTCCGCCTCAGGTTTTCACGACGCCGTATACCAATCCCGTCGGCGGCGACCCTCAGAAAAGTCGCGACAATCTCCGCAAGGCGATTGCTCTTCTGAAGGAAGCGGGATGGGAGCTTAAGGGCAATCGCATGGTCAATACCAAGACCGGCCAGCCGATGAGCTTCGAGATCCTGTTGTCGAGCCCGATGCTGGAGCGCTGGGCGGTGCCTTACGCCAGCAATCTGAAGAAAATCGGCATAGATGCGCGCGTGCGGACGGTCGACGCCTCGCAAGCCGTCAATCGCGAACGCAGCTTCGATTACGACATGATCTGGAATGTCTGGGCGCAGACGATGAACCCTGGCAACGAACAGTCCGACTATTGGGGCTCCGGTTCGGTCAATCAGCAGGGGTCTCAAAATTACGCAGGCATTGCCAATCCGGCTGTCGATGAGCTCATCCGCATGATCATCTTCGCGCCGAACCGCGATGAACAGGTCGCGGCGATCAAGGCGATGGACAGGGTACTGCTTGCAAACCACTACGTCATCCCGCTGTTCTACCGCGGTACCCAGAACATCGTCTATTGGAACACGATCACCCATCCCGCCGAATTCCCGGCCTATAGCCTGGGCTTCCCCGATGCCTGGTGGTCGACCTCGGCGAAATGAGCGGGCTTGCATTGAAGGCGGCCTCGGCTCCAAATGGGGCAAGCGAATCACGACAAGCCGGTACGGCCGGCAAGGGAAGGCTGGCGGATTGAGCAGCATCGGACTGGACGGCAGGCAGACAAGAAGAAGATTTCCGGAGGCTGAAGGCTGATGGGCGCCTATGTCATTCGCCGCCTGCTTCTGATGATCCCGACCATCGTCGGCATCATGGCGATTTCCTTCATCGTCATTCAATTCGCACCGGGTGGCCCGGTCGAGCAGGTGATCGCCCAATTGACCGGCCAGGCCGATGGCGCCGATCAGCGCCTGTCCGGTGGCGGTGACCTGATGGGTGACGGAGGAGGGGACGAAGGCTCCAGATATCGCGGCGCCCAAGGGCTCGATCCTGAACTGATCGCCAAGCTCGAAAAACAGTTCGGCTTCGACAAGCCGCCGCTGACGCGTTTTGGCGAGATGATGTGGAATTACATCCGCTTCGATTTCGGCGAGAGCTTCTTCCGCAACACCTCCGTGCTCGACCTCATCAAGGAGAAGCTGCCGGTGTCGATCTCGCTCGGCATCTGGATCTTGATCTTCTCCTATGCGATCTCTATCCCGCTCGGCATTCGCAAGGCGGTCAAGGACGGATCGACCTTCGACGTCTGGACCTCGGGCGTCATCGTCGTCGGCTACGCCGTCCCGAGCTTCCTCTTTGGCATTCTGCTGATCGTGCTTTTCGCCGGCGGCTCCTTCTACGATTGGTTTCCGCTGCGGGGCCTGGTTTCCGACAATTTCGATCAGCTCGCCTGGTGGCAGAAGCCGCTCGATTATTTCTGGCACCTCACCCTGCCGCTGATCTCACTTTCGCTTGCAGCCTTCGCGACGACGACCTTGCTGACCAAGAATTCCTTCATCGAGGAAATCAAGAAGCAGTATGTCGTCACCGCCCGCGCCAAGGGTCTGAATGAGCGGCAGGTCCTTTACGGCCATATTTTCCGCAATGCCATGCTGATCATCATCGCCGGTTTCCCCGGCGCCTTCATCTCCGCCTTCTTCACCGGATCGCTGCTGATCGAAAATATCTTCTCGCTCGATGGCCTCGGCCGTCTTGGCTATCTCTCTGTGGTCAACCGGGATTATCCGATCGTCTTCGCCACACTCTACATCTTCTCGCTGCTCGGTCTGTTCGTCAGCTTGATTTCCGACCTGATCTACACCTGGATCGATCCGCGCATCGATTTCGAGCGGAGGGATGTCTGATGGACGCCGCCGCAAATCCTGTCACTGCAACCCCCGTCAAGCCGCCGCGCAAGGGGCTGTTGTCGCCGACGAACATCCGTCGCTGGAAGAATTTCCGGGCGAACGGCCGCGGCTACTGGTCGCTGTGGCTGTTCCTGCTGCTGTTCGGGCTCAGCCTGTTTGCAGAGTTCCTCGCCAACGACCGGCCGGTCATCGCCTCCTACAAGGGCGAAATCCTGTTTCCCGTGCTGATCGACTATCCCGAGGAGAAGTTCGGCGGCTTCCTGGCAGAAACCGACTACCGCTCCTCCGTCATTGCCGACGAGATCAACGCCAATGGCTGGATGATCTGGCCGCCGATCCGTTATTCCTACCGCTCGGTCAATTCGAACATTCCGCATTCGGCGCCGACCGCCCCGTTCTGGCTGATGACGAACGAGGAGCGTTGCTCCGGCTATCCGCAAGGGATGAACGATCCCGCCTGCACTCTCGGCAATCTCAACTGGCTCGGCACCGACGACCAGGCCCGAGACGTGCTCGCCCGCGTCATCTATGGTTTCCGCATATCGGTGCTCTTCGGCCTGGCGCTCACCATCTGCTCGGCGATCATCGGCGTCACGGCAGGTGCGGTGCAGGGCTATTTCGGCGGCTGGACCGACCTCCTGCTGCAGCGTCTCATCGAAATCTGGTCGTCGATGCCGGTGCTTTACATCCTGCTGATCATCGCCGCCATTCTGCCGCCAGGCTTCTTCGTGCTGCTCGGCATCATGCTGCTCTTTTCCTGGGTCGGTTTCGTCGGCATCGTGCGCGCCGAATTCCTGCGCGCCCGCAATTTCGAATATGTCCGCGCCGCCCGCGCGCTCGGCGTCAACAACCGCACCATCATGTGGCGGCACATGCTGCCGAACGCCATGGTCGCGACGCTGACCTTCCTGCCCTTCATCCTCTCCGGCTCGATCACGACGCTGACCTCGCTCGATTTCCTCGGCTTCGGCATGCCGCCGGGCTCCCCTTCGCTCGGCGAAATGATCGCCCAGGGCAAGACCAACCTGCAGGCGCCCTGGCTCGGGCTGACGGCCTTCTTCACCATGTCGATCATGCTTTCCCTGCTGATCTTCATCGGCGAAGCCGTGCGCGATGCCTTCGATCCGAGGAAGACGTTTCAATGAGTGACATGACAGAACCGTTGCTTTCCATCCGCGATCTCTCGGTTGCCTTTCATCAGGGCGGCGAAACCTCGCTTGCCGTTGATCACATTTCTTTCGATATCGCCAAGGGGGAGGTCGTTGCGCTCGTCGGCGAATCGGGCTCCGGCAAATCGGTCTCGGCCAATTCGATCCTGCGGCTTCTGCCTTACCCCTCCGCAAGCCACCCGTCCGGCGAAGTCCTGTTCAAGGGCAAGGACCTCTTGAAGGCGTCGGAGCGGGCCCTGCGGGAAGTGCGCGGCAACGACATCACCATGATCTTCCAGGAGCCGATGACCTCGCTCAATCCGCTTCATACGATCGAGAAGCAGATCGCCGAGATCCTCGCTCTGCACCAGGGCCTTACCGGCCAGCCGGCGCGTGAGCGCGTGCTGGAATTGCTGAACCAGGTCGGCATCCGCGAACCGGAAAAGCGGTTGAAGGCCTATCCGCACGAACTGTCAGGCGGGCAGCGCCAGCGCGTCATGATCGCCATGGCGCTCGCCAACCGGCCGGAGCTGCTGATCGCCGACGAGCCGACCACGGCGCTTGATGTCACCGTGCAGGCGCAGATCCTCGAATTGCTCCGGCAGTTAAAGGCCGTCCACGGCATGTCGCTGCTGTTCATCACCCATGATCTCGGCATCGTCCGAAAATTCGCCGATCGCGTCTGCGTCATGACCAAGGGCAAGATCGTCGAAACCGGATCCGTCGACGAGGTCTTCGCCAATCCGAAGCACGACTATACCCGCCACCTTCTCGCCTCCGAACCACGCGGCGAGCCGCCGCTGGCCGATCCGTCGAAACCATTGGTGATGGAAGGTTCGGATATCCGCGTCTGGTTCCCGATCAAAGCAGGGCTGATGCGCCGCGTTGTCGATCACGTAAAGGCGGTCGACGGCATCGATCTTTCGCTGCGCGCCGGCCAGACGCTCGGCGTCGTCGGCGAATCCGGTTCCGGCAAGACCACGCTCGGCCTGGCGCTCACCCGGCTGATCTCCTCGCAAGGGCGAATTGCCTTTGTCGGCAAGGATATAGCCGGCTATTCGTTCAGCGAAATGCGGCCGTTGCGCAACCAGCTGCAGGTCGTCTTCCAGGATCCCTACGGCTCGCTCAGCCCCCGCATGTCGGTCGGCGATATCGTCGCCGAAGGGCTGAAGGTGCATGAGCGATCGCTGACATCAGAAGAACGCGACCAGCGCGTCTGCTGGGCGCTGGAGGAGGTGGGGCTTGATCCCCTAACCCGCTGGCGTTACCCGCACGAATTCTCCGGCGGCCAGCGCCAGCGCATCGCCATTGCCCGGGCCATGGTGCTGAAGCCGCGCTTCGTCATGCTCGACGAGCCGACCTCCGCGCTCGACATGAGCGTGCAGGCGCAGGTGGTCGATCTCCTGCGCGATCTGCAGAAGAAGCACGATCTCGCCTATCTCTTCATCAGCCACGACCTGAAGGTGGTGAAGGCGCTCGCCAACGACGTCATCGTCATGCGTTTCGGCAAGGTGGTGGAGCAGGGACCGTCGGCGGAAATTTTCCGCGCGCCGAAGGACGATTACACAAGGGCGCTGATGGCCGCCGCTTTCAACATCGAGGCGGTGCCGACGCCCGCCGTGCAGCAATAAAAGAAGATCATGCCCACCACGCCTCCCGTTCTCGTCGATATCAAGTTCAACCCCGAAGGCGTCGCCCGCGTGCTGAAGACCGCCTTTGCCGACCGCGGCAGCATCAATCTCGCCGATCCGGCCGATCGGACACGCGATTTCCGCGACGTCGAATATGCGCTTCTCTGGAAACCGGATGCCGATCTCTTCAAACGGGCGCCGAACCTGAAAGTGATCTTCTCCGGCGGCGCCGGCGTCGACCACATCATCGGCATGGCGGGCCTGCCTGAGATCCCGATCGTCCGCTTCGTCGACCGCAGCTTGACGACGCGCATGAGCGAATGGGTGGTCATGCAATGCCTGATACATCTGCGCGGGCAATACGCCCATGACAGCCATCAGCGGCAGCGTGAGTGGGCCAAGCTGATCGCGCCGGAGGCGGCAGAAGTGACGGTCGGCGTCATGGGTCTCGGCATTCTCGGGCAAGATGCGGCCGCCAAGCTGAGAGTGATGGGTTTCAACGTCATCGGCTGGTCGCGCAGCCGTAAGCAGATCGCCGGCGCCGAAACCTTCGATGCCAGCGAGTTGGATAATTTCCTCGCAAGGACCGACATCCTCGTCGGCCTGCTGCCGCTGACGCCTGAAACATCAGGCTTTTATGACGCCGGGCTGTTTGCGAAGCTGCGCCGCAACGGCGCGCTCGGACGGCCAGTCTTCATCAATGCCGGCCGCGGCAAGAGCCAGGTCGAGGCCGATATCGTTTCCGCCATCCGTGACGGCACTCTCGGCGGAGCTTCCCTCGACGTCTTCGAGGTGGAGCCGCTCACCGCCGACCACCCGTTATGGGAATTGCGGAACGTCTTCATCACGCCGCACGACGCGGCCGTCTCCGAAGAAAACGCGCTGTTCCGTCATGTCGAGACGCAGATCGCCCGTTTCGAGCGCGGCGAGCCGCTGCAATTCGTGGTCGACCGCGCCGCCGGCTATTGAGCTTTCGGAACCTTCCAGACAGCCACCCGTTTCCTTTGCGGAAATTCTTCGCGGCCGGATCGGCCCGTCAAGACAGCGGAAGGAGACGATGATGGCCCATCAGACGGAAACACGCTGGGAAAAGTCGGACGGCAAACTTCACAAGGAAGAGCAGATCCCGCCGGTGAAGGCAAGGCAGGGACGCATGGGTTATCGCATCTTGACCGTGCTGATCGTCGCGTTGGTGCTTGCCTTCGTGGTTTGGATCCCCGTCGAAATCTGGGGTAATCGCGAGGCAGACGAAGTGGCACCGCAACAGCCGGGTCAGCAGCTCCAGTCGCAGCAGCCTGCTCCGGCTCCCGCGCCGGCGCTACAGAACGGTACTGCCGTTCCGACCGAAACGCCGAACACCACGCCGGCCGCTCCGAATGTGGCGCCTGCAACTCCGGCCCAATAATCGTGAGCAAAACCATGTTCACGTCCCGTCGCCACACCGCGGCGGGACGTTCATTGTTTTGTCTGGACTTTAGTCGCCGATTTTTCGATAAGAAGGCGCACGAGCCGGTTTTGTGCGCCGGCTGGGAACTTGGCAGTACCCGGGGATTTGGCAGCACCTGACCGGAGTGGACAGGGCGGGAGTTTGATGGCCAGGACCGACATCGCAAGACGCGTCTACAATCACGCCTGGAAACTCGATCCGATCATCCGCAGTCTGATCGATACCGACTTCTACAAGCTTTTGATGCTGCAGATGATCTGGAAGCTTTATCCGGACGTGAATGCTTCCTTCACCCTCATCAACCGCACCAAGCGGGTGCGTCTGGCCGAGGAGCTCGACGAAGGCGAGCTGCGCGAGCAGCTCGATCATGCCCGCACGCTGAGGCTTTCCAAGAAGGAAATGATCTGGCTTGCGGGTAACAGCTTCTATGGTCGCGCGCAGATCTTCGAACCGGAATTCCTTGCCTGGCTTTCCAATTTCCAGCTTCCCGAATACGAGCTGTCGAAGAAGGACGGCCAGTATGTGCTGGATTTCCACGGATCGTGGAAGGAAACCACCATGTGGGAAATCCCGGCGCTCGCCATCGTCAACGAGCTGCGCTCGCGCTCGGCGATGAAGGCGCTCGGTCCATTCACCCTCGATGTGCTCTATGCTCGCGCCAAGGCGAAGATGTGGTCGAAGGTCGAACGGCTGAAGGAATTGCCGGGCCTGCGTATCTCCGATTTCGGCACTCGCCGCCGCCACAGTTTCCTCTGGCAGCGCTGGTGCGTCGAGGCGCTGAAGGAAGGCATCGGCCCGGCCTTTGCCGGTACCAGCAACGTATTGCTGGCTATGGATTCCGATCTCGAGGCCGTCGGCACCAATGCTCACGAGCTGCCGATGGTGGCTGCCGCCCTGGCCGAAACCGACGAGCAGTTGCGCAACGCGCCTTACAAGATCCTGCGCGACTGGAACAAGCTCTATGGCGGCAACCTTCTGATCGTCCTGCCGGATGCCTTCGGCACCGCTGCTTTCCTGCGCGACGCACCGGAATGGGTCGCCGACTGGACCGGCTTCCGCCCGGACAGTGCCCCGCCGATCGAAGGCGGCGAGAAGATTATCGACTGGTGG
Source organism: Rhizobium sp. PEPV16 (assembly GCF_008919455.1). Classification (NCBI taxonomy): domain Bacteria; kingdom Pseudomonadati; phylum Pseudomonadota; class Alphaproteobacteria; order Hyphomicrobiales; family Rhizobiaceae; genus Rhizobium; species Rhizobium sp. PEPV16. Next base: position 86,140 of record NZ_VSZV01000354.1, on the reverse strand, counting down.
AAGAAGATGGGCCGCGATCCGCGCCAGAAGCTGCTGATCTTCTCCGACGGTCTCGATGTCGACGCCATCATCGATACCTACCGGCATTTCGAAGGCCGCGTGCGCATGAGCTTCGGCTGGGGCACGAACCTGACGAACGATTTTTCCGGCTGCGCGCCGATCGAGATCTCCGGCCTCAACCCGATCTCCGTCGTCTGCAAGGTCAGCGACGCCAACGGCCGTCCGGCGGTGAAGCTCTCCGACAACCCGCAGAAGGCGACCGGCGACCCGGCCGAGGTCGAACGCTACCTGAAATTCTTCGGCGCCGAGGACAGGATCGATCAGACCGTTCTGGTGTAGGTCTGGGCCAATGTGCCGCCATCCCGGGGCATATTGATGTGCCCCGCCATCGCATCCTCGATCGACCAACCGAAGCGCCAGGCGTCGAACATCGAGTACCATTCCTGGAAATCGGCAATCGGTAGGATATCCGGCTTCGACATCGGATTGTCGGCCAGACTGCGGCCACGCGCACGGTCCCGTGCGCCACGCTCCTGCATCTCAAGCAGAGTCTCGAACATCGTTACCCCCCTCTTTATTCAGATTTATGCAATCATTCTAATAAAGCATTGTCGAGTCCGGATGCGACAATTCGGGTTTTTCACAGGATTAGCCCCAATTCGCTAGTTCAGGGGATGATGAGGTCGCAGCCGTTCCGGGTCATTTCATCAGACAAACAGAGCATGGCGGCGTCCGAGAGCCGCTCATGCGCTTCGCCATCACGCACAACGAGCACCGGTGACGGGGAGGCTCGGCTTCCTGGCTGGGGTCCGCCGCCGAGCCTCCTGGCTGGCCGACCTTGAACAAGCCGGCAGCGCCGACACGTTGCCGCTTTCCCGCAGGGGCGATCCAACCAAGATGATATCGAGGGCTAACAGCCGGTTAATATCCACCGGCCTTGTCCCGATCTCGCACAATCCCGCAATGCGCGCTGGCGGTATCGGCTCGGGTTTTCAGGCTGCCAATCTGCGAAACCGGGTTCTGATCCGGTCGAGATAATAATGGCCGGGAGACGGCGCCACCGTCATCGCATGGGCTTCCGAAGAGGGAACGCCTTCGAACAGACGTTCCTCGCCATTCTTGAAACAAATCCTGAGCCGCCCGTCTTCCTGGCTGAAATAGACGGTTTTGATGATCTTCGATTTGACCGAAAGTTCTTCCACCTGTTTAATCTCCGTTTTTTGGTTTGGCAGAAAGATAAACCCAAACGTGCAAAGACGCGGTGAAGCGGCATGGTAAAAAATCAGGAATCTTAGGTCGTCGGGACGTCAATCGGGTACCGTCGCCACACGGCCGAGAGGCTTCTGCAGGGTTCGGTACGGGAACTTGCTGAAAAGAAAGATCAACGTTTGACAGCACCATGTTTAATGACGATATCTTCTATCCAGAGGCGAGGGATGGCAGGGGTGCAATGTTCGGTGAAGCGATTTCTTTTGTAAGACGTAATCTGTCTTTTGTATGTGTTGTTGTTGCAGCCAATTGCGCATTGGTCGCTTTTGATGATTACAGCGGTGGAAACAAAAGTAATTCAGCGCAATTTTTCGTTTCTTTGTCTTTTGGATTCTTCATTCAGAATGCAATATTAAATGGAGACGGGAAAGTTTCAAACCTGACCAGCGGCATGCGTGGGTTTGGTGGCTACATCTGGAAGAACTTGCTTATCATCCTCGTCGTCATTGGAATCGGGATTGGTGCCCCTGTCGCATTCGGCGCCGCTTCTCTATCAAAGAACGCATTTCTACTCTTATGTCTTGCGGTAATCGCAATGATCCTTCCGCTGCTCCTTGCCCTTGTCGGAACCTGGCCTATTGCCGGAATTGCGGGCTCTAAAAGCGGGCTTTCAGCTGCCTTCAGCCGGGGGAAACGCGGTTTGGTTCCCACCTTTTTACGGCTGTTTGCCGGACTGGTTCTTCCCTTCATCGGTGCTTTGATATTGATGACGGCAGCAACATCGATGTCATACACAGCCGATAGCATCTTCTCAGACGGAAAACTGAACCTCATCGCTTTGGCAATACTGGTGATTTGCCAATGGGCGTCGACATTCGGACTGTGCTACGTTTCGATCGTCCTGGCTCGCAAACTGCTGAGTTCCGAGGCTCGGCGGCCTCCAAACGGAGGACGTCAAGGGAATGTGGTCGCAGCGACGAGCGTCTCGGAAATTTTCGAATAGGGCTACAGCGCCGCACGTCTTTTCAGACGCGCAAAGGACGCTGCACACTCTGAATCTACGCGTCGGCCCGAATCGATTCCGATTTTCGGGCCGACGCGCTAGTCGTGATCATGCCGAGCCGCCGCCGGGCATTCCAATATCTGCAAGTCCGGGAATCTCGGCAGGGGCGTTGAGGCTGCTGCCACACACAATGGATCGTCACGAAGGCTGGCACGGGGGTTTTAAAGAGAAATGGCGGACAGGGTGGGATTCGAACCCACGGTACGCTTTCACGTACACACGCGTTCCAGGCGTGCGCCTTAAACCACTCGGCCACCTGTCCATTGGGCGTTCGCGCCTAGGATAGGAGCAAATCGTCGGAACGGCGCGATATATACCGATGAATTTTCGTCGATCAACCTAAATCTAACAGTTTTTTGACTTCTTCGGATAAAACTCGCCTCGGCCACTCCATTGTGCTTCACCTCATCGATGACTATGTAATTCTCTAAGGTGGAGAATGGCGCGGCCGGCCGGAATGGTCCGGCATATCGAGCGTCGGAGGAATTGATGCGTTTCCTGTTGCGTCTGGCGAGTCTTGTCGCGCTTGCGGCGGCCGTGATTGCCGGGACCATCGATTCGATCCAATCGGTTGCGGCGTCCTCCGTGGTGATGACGCCGATCTCCGATGCCTGGCAGGATGTGAGCCCGACAACGCTGACATCGCTGCAATCCTCCCTTTCCTATTATATCCACCCGCGTTTCTACACGCTCATCTTCCAGTGGCTGATGCTCCAGCCGGCCTTTGCCGTTTTCCTGGTGATCGCGCTGCTTCTGTGGATGATCGGCTACAAGAAGCCGCCGGTGGCCGGGCGCTTCACCGCATAGCAAAGCTGGTTTTGCCGGCACGATCGGGCGAGAAATCCGGGTGGGCGTCGCCCGCTCTTATACCTTTGTATTTGTCGCCGGATTGGCTAGAAAATCCGCATTCCGATGCAAGGAATGTCCAAAAATCAGCCCTGAAGAGCTGATTTTCGGCAATCGCTGCAAATCTTTACCGCCTGAAAAATTTCTGGTGAATTTTTCCGTGAGCCATGCAAGGATGCGCGCAGCCAGGCCTCCGGGGGGAGGTCGGTGGTTCCGCAGACATGCCCGAAAAGGGCTTGCGGGAGGACCCCTAACGAATAGCAACAACAGGGCTGCACAATGAAAAAATCCCTTCTCACTCTCTTTGCCGTGGCTGCCATGTCGACGACGGCGCTTGCCGCCGATGTCAAGCCGGCGCTGGTTTACGGCACCGGCGGGAAGTTCGATAAGTCCTTCAACGAGGCGGCGTATAACGGCGCCGAGAAGTTCAAGACCGAGACCGGCATTGCCTATCGCGACTTCGAGCCGACGGGCGACACCCAAGGCGAACAGGCCATCCGCAACTTCGCAAGCCGTGGTTTCAATCCGGTGGTTGCCGTTTCCTTCGCCTGGACCTCGGCCATCGAGAAGGTTGCAGCCGAATTCCCGGACACCAAGTTCATCATCGTTGACTCCGTCGTCGACAAGCCGAACGTCCGCTCGGTTGTCTACAAGGAAGAAGAAGGTTCCTACCTCGTCGGCGTTCTCGCCGGCATGGCCTCCAAGACCGGCAAGGTCGGCTTCGTCGGCGGCATGGACATCCCGCTGATCCGCAAGTTCGAATGCGGCTACGAGCAGGGCGCACGCTCCGTCAAGGCCGATATCGAAGTGTTCCAGAACATGACCGGCACGACGGGCGCTGCCTGGAACGACCCGGTCCGCGGCGGCGAGTTGGCCAAGAACCAGATCGACCAGGGCGCTGACGTCGTTTATGCGGCAGCCGGCGCCACCGGTCTCGGCGTTCTGCAGACCGCCGCCGACAACAAGAAGCTGTCGATCGGCGTCGACTCCAACCAGAACCATCTGCATCCGGGCTCGGTCCTGACTTCGATGGTCAAGCGCGTCGATCTCGCCGTCTACAATGCCTACAACGATACCAAGAACGACAAGTTCACCGGCGGTGTCCAGGCGCTCGGCGTCAAGGAAGACGGTGTCGGCGCCGCGATCGACGACAACAACAAGTCGCTGATCACACCGGAAATGCAGGCTGCCGTCGACAAGGCCAAGGCCGATATCATCGCGGGAACCGTCAAGGTTCACGATTACACCTCGGACAACGCTTGCCCGAAGTGATCCGCGCCCGTATGTGATCGACGATTGAGATCGGGCGTATGGCGGAGGGGATTTTCGCCATACGCCCTTTTCTTATTTGGAGTCTGCAGTGACAGATAAGCCCGCTATCGAGCTTGTCGGCATCGATAAAAAATTCGGTGCCGTCCACGCCAACAAGGACATCAACCTGACCGTTGCCAAGGGAACGATCCACGGCATCATCGGCGAAAACGGTGCCGGCAAATCGACCCTGATGTCGATCATCTACGGTTTCTACCATGCCGATAGCGGCGAGATCCTGGTCAACGGCAATCCGGTCACCATCCGCGACAGCCAGGCGGCGATCGCCACCGGCATCGGCATGGTGCACCAGCATTTCATGCTGGTCGATAATTTCACGGTGCTCGAGAACATCATGCTTGGCGCCGAAGGCGGCATGCTGCTGGCCAGGGGTGTCGCATCGGCCCGTGCCGAGCTCAAGCGGCTGGAAACGGAATATGGCCTGGAGGTCGATCCCGACGCGCTGATCGAAGAGCTGCCGGTCGGCCTGCAGCAGCGTGTCGAGATTCTGAAAGCCATGTATCGCGGCGCCGAGATCCTGATCCTCGACGAGCCGACGGGCGTGCTGACGCCGGCGGAAGCCGATCATCTCTTCCGTATCCTCAAGGTGCTGCGCGATCAGGGCAAGACGATCATCCTCATCACCCACAAGCTGCGCGAGATCATGGCGATCACCGATACGGTCTCGGTCATGCGCCGCGGCGAAATGGTCGCGACCCGCAAGACGGCGGAAACGACGGTGGAGGAACTCGCCGAACTGATGGTCGGCCGCCGCGTGCTGCTGCGCGTGCAGAAAGGCGAGGCAAACCCTGGGGCCGCCGTGCTCTCCGTCCGCAACCTCACGGTCAAGGACAATCGCGGCGTCACCATGGTCGACAACGTCTCCTTCGACGTGCGCGCCGGTGAGATCGTCGGCATCGCCGGTGTCGCCGGCAATGGCCAGTCCGAACTGCTGGAGGCGATTGCCGGCATTCGCAAGCCGACCTCCGGAGAAATCCTGCTCGATGGCCAGACGATCGACAAGGCTGATCCCGCCCGCCTGCGTGATCTCGGCCTCGCGCATATTCCTGAAGATCGCCACCATATGGGCCTGGTGCTGAAATTCGAGGAATATGAAAATTCCGTGCTCGGCTATCATCGCCACCCGGCCTACAGCAAAGGCCCTCTGCTCGATCTCGAAGCGATCCGCAAGGATGCGATGGAGAAGATCGAAAAATACGACATCCGCCCGCCGAACCCGCGGCTAAAGACGGCGAATTTCTCCGGCGGCAACCAGCAGAAGATCGTCGTCGCCCGCGAGATCGAACGCGATCCGAAGATGCTGATCATCGGCCAACCGACACGTGGCGTCGATATCGGCGCCATCGAATTCATCCACCGCCGGATCATCGAAATGCGCGACGCGGGCAAGGCGATCCTGCTCGTCTCCGTCGAACTCGATGAAATCCGCTCCCTTTCAGACCGTATCCTTGTCATGTTTGCCGGCCATGTCGTCGGCGAGAAGACGCCCGATGCCGGTGAACAGACCCTCGGCCTGATGATGGCCGGCATTGCCGCATGAGGCCTTTATGAGCACTGCTTCCGTTCCGCTACCAAACTGGATCAACTACGGCCTCATCCCGATTTTGAACCTCACTGTCGCCTTCCTGATCTCCGGCTTCGTCGTCTGGCTGATCGGTGAAAGCCCGCTCGATGCGCTGTCACTGCTGATCCAGGGCGCGCTCGGCAATGGCGAAGGCATCGGCTTTACGCTCTATTACGCGACGAGCTTCATCTTCACCGGCCTTTCCGTCGCGGTGGCGATCCATGCGGGACTTTTCAACATCGGTTCCGAAGGCCAGGCCTATCTCGGCGGCCTCGGCTGCGCGCTGGTGGCGCTGGCGCTCGACCGCTACGTGCCATGGTATGTAACGATGCCGATCGCGGTGATCGGCGCCGGCCTGTTCGGCGCAGCCTGGGCCTTCATCCCGGCTTTCCTGCAGGCAAAACGCGGCAGCCATATCGTCATCACGACGATCATGTTCAATTATATCGGCGCAGCGCTGATGGTGTACCTCCTTGTGCATGTGCTGATCGTACCGGGCAAGATGGCGCCGGAAACCCGTACCTTCCTGGAAGGCGGCCAATTGCCGAAGCTCGGCTGGGTCATGCAGCTGTTCGGCGCCAAGCTGGGGGCTGCCCCGTTCAACGTCTCCTTTATTATTGCGCTCGTCGTCAGCTACCTCGTCTGGTTGCTCGTCTGGCGCACCAAGCTCGGTTTCGAGATGCGCACGCTGGGCGTCAGCCCGACGGCGGCGGCCTATGCCGGCATCCCCTATGCCCGCACTGTGATCATCGCCATGCTGCTCTCCGGCGCGCTCGCCGGCATGATGGCGCTGAATCCAGTCATGGGCTCGTCTGCCCGTCTGCAGGTGGAATTCGTCGGCGGCGCCGGCTTCGTCGGCATCGCGGTCTCGCTGATGGGCCGCAACCATCCGCTCGGCATCATCATGGCCGCGATCCTCTTCGGTATCCTCTATCAGGGCGGCGACTGGATCTCTTTCGAAATGCCGAATATCACCCGCGAGATGATCCTGGTCATCCAGGGTCTGGTGATCCTCTTTGCCGGCGCGCTGGAATACATGTTCCGGCCTGCGATAGTGCGCCTCTACCAACAGTTCAAGCGCGGTTAAGGAGCGGGCGATGGATTATTATGACATCTTCATCAACGTTCTGAGCTCGACCATCCGCCTGTCGATCCCGCTGATCTTCACCGCCCTTGCCGGTCTGTTTTCGGAACGCGCCGGCATTTTCGATATCGGCCTGGAGGGCAAGATGCTGGGCTCGGCCTTTGCCGCAGCCTGCGTCGCCTATCTCACCGATTCGGCCTGGCTCGGTCTCGGTGCCGGCATCCTCTGCTCGGTGGCGCTGAGCTTGGTGCATGGCTTTGCCTCCATCACCAATCGCGGCAACCAGATTGTGTCAGGTGTGGCGATCAACTTCTTCATCGCCGGCATCACCATCGTGCTCGGCCAGGCCTGGTTCGGCCAGGGCGGGCGCACGCCACAGCTGTCGCCGGATTCGCGCTTCGCACGGATCATCCTGCCAGGCGCCGACGCCGCCCGCGACATTCCGATCGTCGGCCCGCTTTATGCCAATGTCATATCCGGCAACAATATCCTCACCTACCTCGCCTTCCTCGCCGTGCCGTTTTCCTGGTGGGTGCTTTACCGCACACGTTTCGGCCTGCGCCTTCGCGCCGTCGGCGAGAACCCGGGCGCGGTCGATACGGCAGGTATTTCCGTTGCCTGGCTGCGCTACCGCGCCGTAATGTGTGCCGGCATTCTCTGCGGCTTTGCCGGCACCTATCTGGCCATCGCCCAGTCCGCCGCCTTCATCAAGGACATGTCGGCCGGCAAGGGCTACATCGCGCTCGCCGCTCTCGTCTTCGCCAAATGGAAGCCGGTGCCCGTCATGTTTGCCTGCCTGCTCTTCGGCTTCCTCGATGCGCTGGCAAATTTCATGCAGGGAAAGCAGGTGCCGCTGATCGGCGAAGTGCCGGTTCAGGTCTTCCAGGCGCTGCCCTATGTCCTGACCTGCGTCCTGCTTGCCGGCTTCATCGGCGTCGCGACCCCGCCGAAAGCCGGCGGCGTGCCCTATACGAAGGAACGTTGACCATGTCTCACGACCTGTTCGAAGCCGCCCGCGGCGCCATGGCTTTTGCTCATGCGCCCTATTCGAAATTCCCCGTCGGAGCGGCGATCCGCGCCGAGGACGGCAAGGTCTATACCGGCGCCAACATCGAAAACCTCTCCTTCCCGCAAGGATGGTGCGCCGAGCCGACGGCGATCGGCGCCATGATCATGGGCGGCGCAAAGAAGATCGTCGAAATGGCGGTCATTGCCGAGAAGCTGCCACTCTGCCCGCCCTGCGGCGGTTGCCGCCAGAAGATCTCCGAATTCGCCTCCAAGGAGACGAAGATCTACCTCTGCGATGAGGCGGGCGTGAAGAAGACCATGACGATGGAAGAGCTTCTTCCCTTCAGCTTCGAGACCGAACTCGGATGAAGGCGACGGTCAGCCTGCTCGCCGCATTGCTCGGCGGCATCAAGCCGCGCCACGGCATCGTCCTTGGCTCTGGTCTCGGCTCCCTCGTCGGTGAGCTCGACGGCGCCGTGCATGTTCCCTATCGCGACCTGCCGGGCTTTCCCGTCAGCGCCGTCTCCGGCCATGCAGGCGAAGTCGTTGCCGGCCGCCTCGGCGGCGTGCCTGTCATCATGCTCTCCGGCCGCGTGCATTATTACGAGAATGGCGATGCCAATGCCATGCGCCTGCCGATCGAAGTGCTGAAGGCGCTCGGCGTCGAGGCGCTGATCCTGACCAATTCGGCCGGATCTCTGCGCGACGACATGCCGCCCGGTTCAGTGATGCAGATCACCGATCACATCAATTATTCCGGCATGAACCCGCTGATCGGCGAGGAAAGCGATCACCGTTTCGTCGGCATGACCAATGCCTATGATGCGGGGCTTGCCGCGGCGATGCGAAGGGCAGCGGCAAAGCTTGAAATCGAGCTGGCGCAGGGTGTCTATATGTGGTTCTCCGGCCCAAGCTTCGAAACGCCGGCCGAAATCCGCATGGCGCGCATCCTCGGCGCCGATGCCGTCGGCATGTCGACGGTGCCCGAGGTCATCATCGCAAGAATGCTGGGCCTGAGGGTTGCAGCCGCCTCCGTTATCACCAACTATGGGGCAGGCATGACCGGCAATGAGCTCAGCCATGAAGAAACCAAGGACATGGCGCCCATCGGCGGCGCCCGTCTCGCCGCGATATTGAAAGACATGATTGCGGCTGGAACAGGATGATTTTAGGCCGGGTCGGCCTAGAATCCGAATCCTGTTCTAAATTAGATAGTGAGAACATGGTGCCGAAACCGCGCACACTTTGCGGCTTCATGCTCTAGAGGAAGCGAAGATGAATAGCCATTCCAACCGGGAGACAGCGGCTGTCGCCCTTTCTCTTCTCGATCTCACCAATTTGAGGGATGATTGCACCGAGGCGCAGATCGACGCGCTCTGCGCCCGGGCGCAGACGCCCTACGGCAACAGTGCTGCGATCTGCATCTGGCCGCGGTTCGTCGCCCAAGCCCGCACTATCCTTGGCACTGGGCACGCCGTGCGTATCGCGACCGTCGTCAACCTGCCCTCTGGTGATATGGAAGTGGCCGATGTCGCTGCCGAAGCACGCGAGGCGATTGCCGATGGCGCCGATGAGATCGATCTGGTCATCCCCTACCGCAAGCTGCTCGCCGGCAACGAGAAGGCGGTGACCGACATGGTCAAGGCCGTGCGCGCAGAATGCGCCGGCCCCGTTCTTCTGAAGGTCATCATCGAAACTGGCGAGCTGAAGGATGCGGCATTGATCCGCCATGCCTCCGAACTCGCCATCAAAGCCGGCGCCGATTTCATCAAGACCTCGACCGGCAAGGTCGCCGTCAATGCGACGCTCGAAGCCGCCGACATCATGATCCGCGCCATTCGTGAAAGTGGACGCAAGGTCGGCTTCAAGCCATCAGGCGGCATCGGCTCGGTGACCGATGCCGCACTCTATCTGAGTCTTGCCGAAACCATCATGACACCGGACTGGGCGATGCCGTCGACGTTCCGCTTCGGCGCTTCCGACCTGCTCGACGATATCCTGGCGGTTCTGAGCGGAACACAGTCGGCCCCGGCTGCGGCGTCGGGCTACTGAAATGATTCCGCAGGAAATCATCCGGCGTAAGCGCGACGGCGACGAACTCGACGCCGCCGAGATCAGCTCCTTTATCGCTGCGCTCGCTGCCGGTCAGTTGTCGGAAGGCCAGATCGGCGCATTCGCCATGGCCGTCTGGTTCAAGGGCATGTCGCGGGCCGAAACCGTGGCCTTGACGCTGGCGATGGCCGATTCCGGCGACAGGCTGCAATGGGCCGATATCGATCGCCCGATCGCCGACAAACATTCGACCGGCGGCGTCGGCGACAATGTTTCTCTGATGCTGGCGCCGATCGCCGCCGCTTGCGGCCTCGCCGTTCCGATGATCTCCGGGCGCGGCCTCGGCCACACCGGCGGTACGCTCGATAAGCTCGAATCCATTCCCGGCTATATGATCACCCCGGACGCGGACCTGTTCCACAAGGTTGTGAAGGAGGCGGGATGCGCCATCATCGGCCAGACCGGGACCTTGGCGCCCGCCGACGGCAGGCTCTATGCCGTGCGCGACGTAACCGCCACCGTCGATTCCATTCCCCTCATCACCGCGTCGATCCTCTCGAAGAAACTTGCGGCGGGGCTCGAGACGCTGGTGCTCGACGTCAAGGTCGGCAACGGCGCCTTCATGGCTGACCGCGACCAGGCGGAGATTCTTGCGCAGTCGCTGATCGAGGTGGCCAATGGCGCAGGTGTGAAGACGTCGGCCCTGATCACCGACATGAACCAGCCGCTTGCCGATAGTGCCGGCAATGCCGTCGAGATGCGCAACTGCCTGGATTTCCTGGCGGGCAGAAAGGCGGACACGCGGCTTGAGACCGTCGTTCTTGCCTTCGCCGCCGAAATGCTGGTGAAATCCGGTATCGCCGCCTCGTCTGATGAAGCCGAGGGAATGGCGCGTCGGGCGCTGTCATCGGGAAAGGCGGCCGAGGTCTTCGCGCGCATGGTGTCGATGCTCGGCGGCCCGGCCGATCTCATCGAAAACCCTGACCGACACCTGGCCAGGGCGCCGGTCGCAAAGCCTGTTCCGGCCGCCCGGTCCGGCTGGCTAGCCGCCTGCGATGCGCGCGGTATCGGCGTCAGTGTCATCGATCTTGGCGGCGGAAGACGCCACCCGGCGGATCGGATCGATCATCGCGTCGGCTTTTCCGAACTCCTGCCGCTCGGCACCCGCGTCAATGCCGGCGAACCGATCGCGCTGGTTCACGCCGCCGACGAAGCCGCGGCCGAAAGGGCAGCTGCGGCACTTGCCGCGCACTATCGCATCACCGAGGACAAGCCGGAGCTGACACCGGTGATTGCGGGCCTGATCTGACGCGGTTTACTGCTTGAGGCTGAGCGAACCGTCGGCGACGGAATAGGAGGCGAGCTTCTGCAAAAAGCTCATGCCGACCAGCGTCGTCGTCAGCGCATTGTCCTTCAGGACGAAGGCTTCGACCTCACGCACGCGGATGCCGCCGATCTCGACGCGGTCGAGCGTCACATGCGCGGCCTTCGTCTGGCCGTTCGCGGTGTTCACCCCATAGCGGAAATCGAGCTGGTTGGCGGTAAAGCCCAGCCGGCGGGCGAGCGTCTCGTTGAGCGCTACATAGGTGGCGCCGGTATCGATCAGGCCCTGCACCGGCTTGCCGTTGATCTTGAAGCTGCCGGTATAGTGGCCCTGCGCATCGGGCTGAAGGCGGACCGCATTGCTGCCGTAGACCGGCTCCGGTGCGACCGGCTGCTCGGTTTGGGTCGATACGTAATTGGCGGAAAGGGCGTCAGCGGGCTGCTGGCTGGTGCTCCCGAAGAAGGAAGGCACCTGTGTGGCGAGCACCGCGGCGATGCTGGCGAATAGGACGGTACGCACGAGCATGAAACAGAAATCCTTCCTGTATAAACCCGGCTTCATGCAGGGCCTCATGCTCCAAGCTTGCTAAACCTCAAGTGCTGATAAGATGCTAAGATCGACGCCAAAAGGCCCGGAACGAACCTCCGGGCCGTAAAGTCTTTCGATTTGGTAAAGGAAGGCTGAAATTACTTGGTGCCGTACATACGGTCGCCGGCATCGCCGAGGCCGGGCATGATGTAGCCCTTCTCGTTGAGATGACTGTCAATCGATGCGGTGAAGACGGGAACATCGGGATGCGCGGCGCGGAAGTTGCGGATGCCTTCCGGCGCGGCAAGCAGGCAGAGGAAGCGGATATTGTGGGCGCCGCGCTCCTTGAGCTTGTCGATCGCCGCGATCGAGGAATTGCCGGTAGCAAGCATCGGGTCGACGACGATGATCAGCCGCTCGGCCACGTCCTCCGGCGCCTTGAAGTAATATTCGACCGGCTGCAGCGTCTCGTGGTCGCGGTAGACGCCGATATGCGAGACGCGGGCGGACGGCACGAGATCGAGCATGCCTTCGAGCAGCCCGTTGCCAGCGCGCAGGATCGAGGCGAAGACCAGCTTCTTGCCCTCGAGGATCGGCGATTCCATCGTTTGCAGTGGCGTCTCGATCGTTTCCATCGTCAGTTCGAGATCGCGGGTCACTTCGTAGCAGAGCAGCGTCGAGATTTCGCGCAGCAAACGCCGGAAACTTCCCGTCGATGTCTCTTTGCGCCGCATGATGGTGAGCTTGTGCTGCACAAGCGGATGATCGATGACCGTGACGCCGTCCATGGGGAAGCCTTTCATTCTTTCTATCGAATGTTTCTTTCACGGAAATTGGCCCGACCGCAAGAGTGGCGGCCAATTTGCGTCGATCTTCCCCAGCCTCTGAGATCTTTAAAGCCGGGCGAGCAAGTCCTTGCGCGTCTGCTCATCGACGAAAGCCGCTTCGATCGCCGTGCGCGTCATCGCATCGATCTCGGCGTTGCTGAAGCCGAAAGCTCCGGCGGCAAGTTCATATTCCCGCTTCAGTGAAGTATAGAAGAATGGCGGATCGTCCGAACTGATCGTCACCCGCACGCCCGCTTCCTTCAGTCGCCGCAGCGGATGGGACGCGAAATCGGGAAACACCCCGAGCGCGATATTGGAGCCCGGGCAGATCTCAAGCACGGTGCCGAGGTCGGCAAGCCGCGTTACGAGATCGAGATCCTCGATAGCGCGCACACCATGGCCAATGCGCGAGGGGCGCACCGCGTCGAGCGCGTCGGCGACGCTGAAGGCGCCGCAGACCTCGCCGGCATGGATGGTGAGCCCGAGGCCGGCATCGCGGGCGATATCGAAGGCGCGGGCATAGTCGGCCACACGGCCCATGCGCTCTTCGCCGGCAAGGTTGAACCCGGTAATCAAAGGATTGCTGGCCTTTGCCGCATATTCGGCAGCACCGATCACGCTCTCCGGACCGAAATGCCGCTCGCCGGTGACGATCAGCCGAGCCTCGATGCCACTCTTTTCCTTGGCCCGCCGGATGCCTTCGCAGATACCGGATATATAGGCATCGGCGCCCAGCCCGATGCGCTTGCCGTGGTCGGGCGAAACGATGAGCTCGCTGTAGATCGTATCGATACCGGCGAGTTCGACGAGGTAGGTTTCGGTCAGAAGCGCATAATCTTCCTCGGTCTTGTAGACCTCGGAAACCTTGTCGTAACATTCGAGGAAGCTTGCGAAATCATGCCAGACATAGGCGCCGTCGCGAAGCTCAGCGCTGATGTCGACGCCATATTTCCGTGCCTGCGCCGCGGTCAGAGCTGGAGGTGCCGCACCCTCCAGATGGCAGTGCAGTTCGACCTTCTTCAAATGCGATGTCACAGAAAACTCCTTCCGTGCGGTCCGGCCGGGATGCCGAGATGCCGGGCGATGCTCTCGCCGATATCGGCATAGCTGCGGCGCACACCGATCGAACGCGATCGGATGCCGGGGCCATAGGCGATGACAGGCACGCGCTCGCGCGTGTGGTCGGTGCCGCGCCAGGTCGGATCGCAGCCGTGATCGGCAGTGAGCACGACGAGATCGCCGGGCTTCAGTTTCTTGTGAACGTCGGGCAAGCGCGCATCGAAGGCTTCGAGTGCCGCGGCATAACCCGGCACGTCGCGGCGATGGCCGTAGATCATGTCGAAATCGACGAAATTGGTGAAAACGAGATCGCCGTCCTCAGCCTCATCGATCGCCGAGAGCGACGCATCCATCAGCGCCTCGTTGCCATTCGCCTTGATTACCCTTGATATGCCCTGATGCGCGAAGATGTCGCCGATCTTTCCCACGGCATGCACCTGCCGGCCGTGCTCGATCAGCCGATCGAGCAGCGTCGGCTCCGGCGGCAGCACGGAGAAGTCGCGCCGGTTTCCGGTGCGCTGGAAAGTAGAGGCGGACTGGCCAAGAAAGGGCCGGGCGATGACGCGGCCGATATTGTAGGGATCGAGCAGCCCCCGGGCCAAACGGCAGAAGGCGAGCAGACGATCGAGGCCGAAATGTACCTCATGCGCCGCGACCTGGAAGACCGAATCCGAGGAGGTGTAGCAGATCGGCTTGCCGGTGCGGATATGTTCCTCGCCGAGCCGGGCGATGATCTCCGTTCCCGAGGCATGGCAGTTGCCGAGAATGCCGGGCACGTCAGCCTCTCTGCACAGCGCCTCGATGAATTCCTGAGGAAAGGCGTCGCCCTCCATCGGGAAATAACCCCAATCGAAACTGACAGGTGTTCCCGCGATCTCCCAATGGCCCGACGGCGTATCCTTGCCGCGAGAAATTTCGGTGGCAGCGCCATAAATGCCGTAGACCTTCTCCGGGACGGGCATGCCGGCCGGAAACCGGCCGGAGGCCGACCGCGCGATCTGCATCAGCCCGAGTTCCGACATGTTGGGCAGGGAAAGCGGCCCTTCGCGCAATCCGGCGCGGTCTGCGGCTCCGGCTGCGCAGAACTCGGCGATATGGCCAAGCGTATCGGCGCCCTCGTCGCCATAGGCCGCCGCATCCGGCGCTCCGCCGACGCCGAAGGAATCCAGAACAAAAAGAAAGGCACGCGCCATTTTACACCCGAGAGAGCCGATCGCCGGCCTCTGGAATATCGGAGGCGGCTGAGATCCAGCCATATAATGCTGCGGCCGACTTGGCAAATTACAGCGCAGCGCGTCTTTTTCAGTCGCGCAAAGGACGCTGTAACATTTTGAATTGTTGCATAACTCCTATCGATTTCGATTGAGGGGGTAATGCAGCAGAAAAGAGCGGGAAGGGCCGTCAGCAGTCGCCGCAGGGGATCGAGTCGCCTTGCCGCTGGCGGTAGAAATAACTACGGCTGATGGTGATCGTGCGCATGCCGTCTGGCATGAAGTTCGGCGCGAACAGGAACATCCTATAGGGGATGCTGACCTCGGTACGAACAAGGAAGCTGTTCGCCGTCTTCATGTCGGACGGCAGGTCGCTCACCGCGGCGTCTTTGGCATAGGGCACCGTCCCGTCTTGCGCCCAGGACCAGAGCACTTTCGCATTGGCGCCGGCGTCGATGCTAATCCCGGTGATCTTCATCGTCAGCGACGTCGTGTTGTAGGGCAGGAAGATTGCGTTTGCGACCGATGGCATTTGCGCAAGCGCACTCTTGGTGACGGATTGCTGCTGGGTGACGAGGTCGGCCACCGTTCCTGCGGCGCGTGTCACCCGCTTGCTGACACTAAGGCCGACCGTAATCTCGAAAGCGCCGATATAGAGCATGACCAGCACAGGAAAGAGGATTGCGAATTCGATCGCTCCGGCGCCCTTGCGGTCGCGGGCCAGCCGCCGCGCCGTCAGGACCAATCTGGTGAACGGGTTGCGCAACGCCATCATGGATACTGCTCGTTCTGGAAGGCCGCGGTCCCGACGATCAGATATTGGCTCGGCATCGAGCCGCCGGAGGGACGTATCGTGGTAATATAGGGCCGGACCAGATCCGTGATGATTTCCCAGCGGTAATAGGCGCGAACCATGTTGATCGTGCCGGCGCCGCCCGGCGCATATTTGAAGGCCGCCGTGTTGATGTCGGCATATTTATCGGTGGAAAGCTTGGGGATCGTCGTCGGAATGGCCGAGAAGGTGCTGAACGTCTGCACATCCAGGTAGAGCTTGCTCGGCGTGGCGACTTCGGTCGCCGAGCAGCGGATCAGGATCGAGATCTCATCGCAGAAAGCCTGGCGGAATTGCGCCTGGTTCATATCGGTCGTGCGGCCGAGATTATAGGTGATCTGCCCGGTTCGCATCCGGCGGCTGATCGTATCGACGCCGTTGGAGACGAGTTCCTCGGCGGCGAAGGCGACGAAAGTTTCGAGGATTGCGAAAATCACCAGGAAATAGGGAATGGCGAGCAGGGCGAATTCGATCGCCGCAGCACCATCACGCGAGCGGGCGAGAGCGCGAAACCGTAAGAAACGGAATGGCGCAAAGAGGCACCCCTTATCCGTCTTCTGATCAATTACCGTCATTGCCTGGACCCGAGCGACATTTTCCAGTCGTCAGACTAAGGTCCTTTCGTTGATTTTCCGTTTCAACCTGACACGATGATTTTAACGAATGGCCGAAGAACCGAGGCAAGCCGATCAAGGCGCGGTGGTCGCCTGCTGTGCATGCTGCTCGCAGTTCGGCGTGCAGGACAGCACGGAGCGCTGGGTCTGCCGGTAGACGCGCACCGTATTGCCCTCGTCGATCGACACCAGGATGCGTTCGTCGAGGATCGCGTTGCCGTCGGCATCGAGAAGCACCAGATTGGTGGTGCCGAAGCTGCGGCCTGTCAGCACGATGGTCTTGGCGTCGGCCACGGTCGCATCGGCAACTGCGGCATTGCCGACAATCACCTTGCTGACAGGGCGGTCGAGTTTCAAGACGCGCGCGTGATCCATATAGACGCGCAGCATGTCATCGTCTGCGGCCACGGAAACTCCCGAAACACCAAAAACGGCGATCATGCCGGCAAAGAAAATGGTTTTGCCGCTCGATGACATTGGGTCCTCTTTCACGATCACAGCGCAATATCCGCATAGAATGGAAAAAATTGGTGAACGAAGCCTTAAGCCTACCGCTCTGTTCCGGGATGAAGCGTAATGATCCGATTTGGTACGGCCTCAGGGTGGCGCACGCCCCAGTTGGAAACAGGATATGTGCTATTTCCGGATGAATACAGCGGTTATTCCAGGAATATCGTTAAATATTGAGCGAAGCGCGTAAGAAAATACTGACTCTACAAAGGTCTGTTGTCTCGTTCACATGTCGTTAACTCTTTTCCTTAAGCCGATGGAAACGGCCATTCGCTATGTTGCAGTCATCCGATCAACGGCAAACAGTTGGCGGACGTGCTGAACATCAACTGGAGTTAGGAGTTACCATGACCAAGCTTTTTAGCCGTTTTCTGAAGGACGAATCCGGCGCGACCGCAATCGAATACGGCCTGATCGCCGCCCTCATTTCCGTAGCGCTCGTGACTGGTGCTACCACGCTCGGTGGCAAGCTCAACAGCACGTTCACCACGCTGGGTAACAAGCTGGACGACGCTGTCACCCCCTAATTTGCCAGAGCGCAGCTCTGTCTAGAAGATCGGGCTCACGCGCGAAATGCCGTGAGCCTATCTGTATTGGGCAGATTAGAATTTGAGGCAGGTGAGAAGATGGTCGTAGCCGCAATCCTTCTGGTTTTTCCGCTCTGCCTTGCTTTTGCGGCCATATCCGATCTGTTGACGATGACGATCCCGAACAGGGTATCGTTGATTGTGGTGATTTCATTCGCCGTGTTGGCGCCATTGAGTGGAGTGGCTCTTCCAGCAATCGGAATGCATGCGCTGGGCGCCGCCATCGTGTTCGGCATTTGCTTTGCCCTGTTTGCGCTCAATGTGATGGGCGGTGGAGATGCGAAACTTTTGAGCGCGGCCGCGCTCTGGTTCGGTTGCGAGCCTGCTCTGCTGACTTTTCTGGCCTATGTCAGTGCCATCGGCGGCTTGGTCACCTTGGCGATCCTGTTGATCCGGTCACAGTCAAATACGATATTGGCCATCGGCCTTCCCATCCCCAATTCGCTGCTGCTTGCCAAGAAGGTTCCTTACGGCATCGCGATCGCGATCGGCGGCTTCATGGCCTTCCCCTCCTCGCCGCTCTTCATCGCCGCGCTGGAAAGCCTGAAATGACGGCATTTTAAATGCCCGTTAACTTAAAATGTAAGCGTTCCATTAACCATAATTATACCAATTGCTGAGCATTCTACAGGGCGAACATATCGTGCCCTGAGGAATGATCGATGAAACCGGCCCGCCTTATAATCCTAGCTGTCGCCGTGGCGGCAGCCGGCCTTGCCGGCCTCCTGGCAATGCGCATGGCGGGCAGTGGCGGTGTCGTTACCCAGGTCCAGTCGGTCATCGAGAAGGAACCCACCGTCAACATCCTCGTCTCGAGCGCCAATCTGCCGGTCGGCGCAAGGCTGGACGACAAGTTGGTGCACTGGATGGCCTGGCCGCAGGGCGGCGTCGTCCCGGGCTTCATCACCGAAGCCGATAGGCCGGATGCGATCAAGGATCTGCAGGGCGCCGTCGTGCGTCTGCCGATCTTCGAAGGCGAACCGATCCGGCCGGAAAAGGTCGCCGATTCCAGCAGCCGCATCCTTTCCTCCCTATTGCCGGCCGGCAAGCGCGCCGTCGCGACCGAAATATCGGTGGCAACCGGTGCCGGCGGCTTCATCCTGCCGAATGACCGCGTCGACGTCATTATGGTCCGCAAGGGCGCCGAGGCCGACAAGCTCATCACCGAAACCGTGCTGAGCAATGTCCGCGTCCTCGCCATCGACCAGCAGATCCAGGAAAAGGACGACGGCTCGAAATCGGTGGTCGGCACGACCGCGACGCTCGAACTCACGCCCGATCAAACGAAGGTTCTCGCGGTCGCCCAGCAGATGGCGGACCGGCTGTCGCTCGCGCTGCGCTCGGTCGCCGATGCGCAGGAGCAGGATACCAGCGCCGCCGACTATCTGCTGAGCGGCGACAACGGCAGTGCGATCATCCAGGTCATCAAATCGGGCGCTATCGTCACGGATGCCGGCGCCGCGCCGAAGGCGGAGTAAGGGACGTGCAAATGGCCAATTCAACGCGGCGCGCCGGACCTCTCCTGACAGGCTGCCTTTCGCTGGCAGTCGGCCTCTCCGGTATAGTGCCGGCCTCTTTCGCCCCACTTTTCGCAGCAGGCGAGGCGCGTGCCGATTCCGATAGCCTGGTTCGGATCTCGCAGACCGGCTCCAATGCCCATCGCCGGCTGAAGATCGGTCTCAACAAGGCCGTCGTCGTCGATCTGCCGGAGGATGCGCATGATATCCTCGTCTCCGATCCGACCATGGCCGATGCCGTGACCCGCACCTCGCGGCGCATCTACCTGTTCGGCAAGAAGGTTGGCCAGACGAATATCTTCGTCTTCGGCGCCGGCGGACAGGAGATCGTCAATCTCGACATCGAGATCGAGCGCGACGTCTCCGGCCTCGAAGTCAATCTTCGTCGCTTCATTCCCGACTCCAACATCAACGTCGAAATCGTCTCCGACAACATCGTGCTGACCGGTACGGTGCGAACGCCACAGGATGCCACGCAGGCGGCCGATCTGGCGCAGGTCTTCCTGAAGGGCGGCGAGGCGACGACCAGAACCGAAACGGCATCCGGCACCGGCGGCGACAGCTCGGTGGCGCTCTTTGCCGAAGGTCGCCAGACCTCACAGGTTGTCAACCTCCTGCAGATCGAGGGCGAGGACCAGGTCACCCTCAAGGTAACGATCGCCGAGGTACGCCGCGAGGTGCTGAAGCAGCTCGGCTTCGACAATCTGGTTTCCAATTCCTCCGGCATGACGGTTGCCCAGCTCGGCAGTCCGGGCGCCGACAGCGCGACGGCGACGGTCGGCGGCGGCCTGGCGGCGCTGTTCAAGAGCTCGATCGGCAAATACGACATTTCGACCTACCTCAACGCGCTGGA
Source organism: Rhizobium sp. PEPV16 (assembly GCF_008919455.1). Classification (NCBI taxonomy): domain Bacteria; kingdom Pseudomonadati; phylum Pseudomonadota; class Alphaproteobacteria; order Hyphomicrobiales; family Rhizobiaceae; genus Rhizobium; species Rhizobium sp. PEPV16. Next base: position 66,120 of record NZ_VSZV01000354.1, on the reverse strand, counting down.
ACAGGCCAAGGTCGTCAAGACGCTCGCCGAACCGACGCTGACGGCGATATCGGGTCAGGCCGCGACCTTCAATTCCGGTGGCCAGCAGCTTTATTCGACGACCGACAGCGACGGCAACGTCACCGTCGTACCGTTCAACTACGGTATCAACCTCGCCTTCAAACCGGTCGTGCTGTCATCGGGACGCATCAGCCTGCAGATCAAAACCAATGTCTCCGAACCGGTAGCCGGCAGCGGCAACGCCACCTATCAGCGCCGTTCGGCGGAGACCTCGGTGGAGCTGCCCTCGGGCGGCTCGATCGCGCTCGCCGGCCTTATCCGCGACAATGTTTCCCAGACGATGGGCGGCACGCCCGGCGTCTCGAAGATCCCGCTGCTCGGTACGCTCTTCCGCCAGAAGGGGTTCGAGCGTCAGGAAACCGAACTCGTCATCATCGCAACGCCCTATCTGGTGCGCCCGGTGGCGCGTAACCAGCTCAACCGGCCGGACGACAATTTCAGCCCTGAGAATGACGGTGCGACCTTCTTCCTCAACCGTGTCAACAAGGTCTATGGCCGCCGCGAGGCGCCCGTCGCCGATGCGCAGTTCCACGGCTCGATCGGGTTTATCTACAAATGAGCGGGGCGCGAGCGGCAGCGATGGCAGAAAACAGAGATCAGGCGATGGCCCATATGAATGCGACGACACCCCGCCTCGGAATCTCGAAGGCGCTTTTTGCCACGGTCGCCATGTCGGCGGCGATACTTTCCGGATGCGCCGGCCCGCATGACCAGCTAACGACCGGCGGCATTCCGGACGATTACCGCGCCCGCCACCCGATCATCGTCACAGAGGCGGAGCAGACGGTGGATATACCCGTCGCCTCCACCGATCGCCGCCTGACCATCGCCCAGCGCGACCTCATCCGCGGCTTTGCCGCAAACTACATCTCGCGCGCCTCGGGCCCGGTTTACGTGCTGTCGCCGCAAGGCTCGCCCAATTCGGCGGCAGCCTATCAGCTGCGCAATCAGGTCCGTGCCGAGCTGACATCGAGGGGGATTGCAAGTTCGAAAATCGTCAACACCTCCTATGCCGCGGTCGGTCCTGGCGATGCGGCGCCGATCCGGCTGAGCTTTACCGGTACCACCGCGGTCACTACGCAATGCGGTCAATGGCCGAAGGACATATCGAACGATTTGACCAACCAGAACTACTATAATTTCGGCTGCGCCTCGCAGAACAACCTTGCCGCCCAGATCGCCAATCCGGAGGATCTGGTGGCGCCCCGCGGCATGACCCCGATCGATGCACAGCGGCGCAACAATGCGATCCAGGAATACCGGACGACGACGACGACGATCGAAGATGCTGGCGACAGCGGATTCTGAGGCGGAACGGAACGATGAGCGCGATCGAATACGAAATCAGGAATCCCAGCGAGCTTCGCAATGCCGAGGAGGCGGTGCGTATGGCGGATCTGGAAAACATGCGGCCGCTGCCGCGCATCTCCGTCCATGCCTTCTGCGAGAGCGAGGCCCTGCAGCATGTCATGGAACGCTGCGCCAATGATCGGCGCGTCGCGAAAGTCAGCATGCGCATCACCAGCGGCGGCATCGCCGCTGCCGCCAATATGTTTTCCGGTGCCCCGACGCCGAACCTCATCATCCTCGAGACCAAGGCGAATGCCGCGAACTTACTCGGCGAACTCGCGCCACTCGCCGCCGTCTGCGATCCGACGACCAAGGTCGTCATTATCGGCTATTACAACGATATCGGGCTTTATCGCGAGCTCATCCGCAACGGCATTTCCGAATATATGGTCCAGCCCGTCGCCATGCCCGATATCCTTACGGCGATGGCCTCGATCTTTGTCGATCCGGACTCCGAGCCGCTCGGCCGCAGCATCGCCTTCATCGGATCGAAGGGCGGCACCGGCGCTTCGACCATCGCGCATAATTGCGCCTTCGGCATTTCCAATCTCTTCTCCACCGAGACGATCCTCGCCGATCTCGACCTGCCCTATGGCACGGCGAACATCGACTTCGACCAGGATCCCGCCCAGGGCATCGCCGAAGCGGTCTTTGCACCCGATCGTCTCGACGAGGTCTTCCTCGACCGCCTGCTGACGAAATGCTCCGAGCATCTGTCGCTGCTTGCTGCACCCTCGCTGCTCGACCGTGCCTATGATTTCGACGGCCAGGCCTTCCAGCCGGTGCTCGACGTTCTGCAGCGCAGCGCGCCCGTCACCGTGCTCGATGTTCCGCATGCATGGTCGGAATGGACGCGCTCTGTGCTGTCGAGCGTCGACGAGGTGGTCATCGCAGCGGTTCCCGATCTCGCCAATCTGCGCAACGCCAAGAACATGCTGGACGCGCTACGCAAGATGCGGCCGAACGACCGGCCGCCGCATCTCATCCTCAATCAGGTCGGCATGCCGAAACGGCCGGAGATTTCGCCGTCGGATTTTTGTGAGCCGCTGGAGATCGATCCGATCGCGATCATCCCCTTCGACATCAGTCTTTTCGGCAATGCCGCCAACAGCGGCCGGATGATTTCCGAAGTCGACCCGAAGTCGCCGACGGCGGAAACCTTTTCGCAGATATCGCACATCGTCACCGGCCGAGTCGCGATCAAGAAGGCGAAGAAAGGCGGCCTGCTGGGCCTCCTGAAGCGCAAGTAGACGATGAGCAATTCCAGCAAAAGTGTGCAGCGGTTTTGCGTCCGGAATTGCGTGAAAACAAAAAGATAGAGCATTTCCTTGACTCGGAGAGATCGGGAAATGCTCTAGAACGAGCAGATTGGATCGAGTGGCATGTTTGGAAAACGCGGAAACGAAGGTTCCGGAAAGGTGGGAGGGGCGATTGCTCCGCCGCCGCCGGTTCCGGCCGCCGCCCCTGCGGCCTCTTCCCCCTCCATTCTGGTCGAACCCCCGCGCGAGTCCGCACGCCAGCAGGTGACGCCACCGCCGATGCAGGCGCCGCAGCGCAAGCGCCCGGCCCGCACCGATGAATA
>NZ_VSZV01000354.1:43878-63049 GCF_008919455.1 Rhizobium sp. PEPV16 | reverse complement strand
AAAGCGCCCGCGAGGAAATCCGCGACATCGTCAACGACATCATCACCATCAAGAACTTTGCGATGTCGATCTCCGAGCAGGAAGAACTGCTCGAGGACATCTGCAACGACGTCCTCGGCTACGGCCCGCTGGAGCCGTTGCTGGCGCGCGACGACATCGCCGACATCATGGTCAACGGCGCCGGCCAGACTTTCATCGAAGTCGGCGGCAAGACGATCGAATCCGAGATCCGCTTCCGCGACAATGCACAGCTTCTCTCGATCTGCCAGCGCATCGTCAGCCAGGTCGGCCGCCGCGTCGACGAGTCGAGCCCGATCTGCGACGCCCGCCTGCCGGACGGTTCGCGCGTCAACGTCATCGCGCCCCCGCTGTCGATCGACGGGCCGGCGCTCACCATCCGCAAGTTCAAGAAGGACAAGCTGACGCTCGATCAGCTCGTCCGTTTCGGTGCGATCACGCCGGAAGGCGCAACCGTGCTGCAGATCATCGGGCGCGTGCGCTGCAATGTTGTCATTTCAGGCGGCACCGGCTCGGGCAAAACCACACTTCTGAACTGTCTCACCAACTATATCGACAGGGACGAGCGCGTCATCACCTGTGAGGATACCGCCGAACTGCAGCTGCAGCAGCCGCATGTCGTTCGTCTCGAAACGCGCCCGCCGAATATCGAAGGCGAGGGCGAGATCACCATGCGCGATCTTGTCAAGAACTGCCTGCGCATGCGTCCCGAGCGCATCATCGTCGGCGAAGTGCGCGGACCGGAGGTTTTCGACCTGCTGCAGGCGATGAACACCGGTCACGACGGTTCGATGGGCACGATCCACGCCAACACGCCGCGCGAATGCCTGAGCCGTATCGAATCGATGATCGCCATGGGCGGCTTTACCCTGCCGGCAAAGACGGTCCGCGAGATCATTTCCAGCTCGGTCGATGTCGTCATTCAGGCGGCGCGTCTTCGTGACGGTTCGCGCCGCATCACCCAGATCACCGAGGTGATCGGCATGGAAGGCGACGTCATCATCACCCAGGATCTGATGCGCTACGAGATCGAAGGCGAGGATGCGAACGGCCGCCTGATCGGCCGGCACATGTCGACCGGGGTGGGTAAGCCGCATTTCTGGGATCGCGCCCGCTACTTCAACGAGGAAAAGCGTCTTGCCGCCGCCCTCGACGCGATGGAAGCGAAAACGAAGGATTAGGTGAGATGTTCGGGTTCGATCCGATAGTGTTGGCAATTGTCGTCCTCGCCGCCGTCTCCGCGGCGGCGGTCGCCTATGCCCTGTTGTTTTCGAAGATCGAAGCCGACAAGAAATCGGCAAGCCGCATCAATCGCGTCAAATCTGCCGAAAGCGACCGGGTCAAGGTCAAGGCCGCCCGTGACCGCGTGCAAGAGCTGTCGAAGCGCCGTAAATCGGTACAGGACAATCTGAAGGATCTGGAAAAGCGCCAGCACGAAAAGACCAAGAAAACCGTGTCGATGAAATCGCGGCTGTTGCAGGCCGGCTTGACGATCACGGCGGCGAAATTCTATCTCATCAGCGCCGTCTTCGCCTCCGTGTTGCTGCTTGTCGCCTTGGTCGTCGGCGCATCGTGGATGGTCATGGTCGGTATCGCCGTCGTCGCCGGTCTCGGCCTGCCGCGCTGGGTCATCGGATTCCTGATCAAGCGCCGCCAGAACAAGTTTCTCAACGAGCTCCCCAATGCACTTGACGTCATCATCCGCTCGATCAAATCGGGCTTGCCACTCAACGATGCGATCCGTCTTATCGCAACCGAGGGCACCGAGCCGGTCAAGAGCGAGTTCCGGCGGGTCATCGAAGCGCAGCAGGTGGGTCTCAGCATTTCCGATGCCTGCGCCCGCATGACGATCCACATGCCGCTTCAGGAAGTCAATTTCTTCGCCATCGTGATCGCCATCCAGTCGCAGGCCGGCGGCAATCTCTCGGAAGCGATCGGCAACCTCTCCAAGGTCCTGCGTGATCGCAGGAAGATGAAGGCCAAGGTTACCGCGCTCTCGATGGAAGCCAAGGCGTCGGCCTACATCATAGGCGCTCTGCCCTTCATCGTCGCGACCCTCGTCTACCTCACCTCGCCGAGCTACATGATGATCCTTTTCACCGATCCGCGTGGCCATTTCATCATGGGTTTCTCGGCAATCTGGATGTCGATCGGCATTTTCGTCATGCGCAAAATGGTCAGTTTTGATATCTAGCCGGAAGGAAGCACGATGTCGCAGGACCTTGCCGCAACGCTCACCAATCCGAGCATGCTGATCGCACTTTTCGTGGCGATCGCCGTCTTCGCTACTTTTTATACGATCGCTGTTCCCTTCTTCGAGCGCGGCGATCTCACAAAGCGCATGAAGGCCGTTTCGACCGAGCGCGAGCAGATCCGCGCCCGCGAGCGCGCGCGCATGAACGCGGAAACCGGCGCCGGCAAGGCTTCGCTCAGGAGCCAGAACAACCGCTCGGTCCGCCAGATCGTCGAGCGTTTCAACCTGCGTAAGGCGCTCGTCGACGACAATACGGTCAACAAGCTGCGCGCCGCCGGGTTTCGTTCGGAGAATGCGCTGAATAGCTTCCTCGTGGCGCGTTTCCTACTGCCTTTCCTTTTTCTGGCGCTTGCTGCCTTCTGGGTCTTCGGCCTCGGCAATCTCGCCGAAAGGGGCATGGCCATCCGCCTCTTCGCCGTCATCGGCGTCGGTTATCTCGGCTTCTACGCACCAAATATCTATATCTCGAACCGCATGGGCAAGCGCCAGCACTCGATCAAGCGCGCCTGGCCGGATGCACTGGACCTGATGCTGATCTGCGTCGAATCCGGCATCTCGATCGAGGCTGCGATGCGTCGTGTCTCGGAAGAGCTCGGTGAGCAGTCGCCGGCGCTCGCCGAGGAGATGGTGCTGACCACCGCCGAACTCTCCTTCCTGCCGGATCGCCGCGTGGCGCTCGAAAATCTTGCCACGCGCACCCAGATCGAGTTGGTACGCTCGGTGACGCAGGCGCTGGTCCAGGCCGATCGCTATGGCACGCCGATCGCGCAGGCGCTGCGCGTTCTCGCCCAGGAAGGGCGCGACGAACGCATGAACGAGGCGGAAAAGAAGGCATCTGCGCTGCCGCCAAAACTGACGGTGCCGATGATCCTGTTCTTCCTGCCGGTGCTGATCGCCGTCATTCTCGGTCCGGCCGGCATTCAGGTGGCAGACAAGTTCTGACGGTTGCGCCGGCCCGGAAAGGCGGATGCAGCTTTCGGCAGAGACGCTGTTGCCTCAAAGGCCGTCGGCCGATCGCTTCAATCACGGGTGACCGCCGCCGGCATAGCTGGTAAACGGGATGGACGACCATTGGCAAGCGCGCGGATGCAGCCGCAGTGCCCCTGGCGCTGGTTCAATCCAAGAGAGAGGTTTCCGATGTCTTCTGCCGGCATTTTCATCAGCATCATGGCAGCCCTGGCGGTCGGCGCGATGAGCCCCGGCCCGAGCTTCGTCCTCGTCTCCAGGATCGCCATCTCGCGTTCGAGGCTGGATGGCCTTGCGGCCGCGCTCGGCATGGGTGTCGGCGGTGTCGTTTTTGCCGTGCTGGCGCTTGCCGGGCTGACGGCGCTGCTGTCTCAGTTCGAATGGCTCTATGTCCTGCTGAAGGTCGCAGGCGGCGCCTATCTCGTCTATATCGCGGTCAATATCTGGAGGAGCGCCGGTCAGCCGCTCGAAGTCTCCGACGCCGTCAACGGCAACCGCGCGCTGAGATTGAGCTTCACGACTGCGCTGCTGACCCAGCTCAGCAACCCGAAAACCATCATTGTTTATGCCAGCCTCTTTGCGGCACTTCTGCCGAGGACGGTGCCGCTCGATCTCATTGTCGCGCTGCCGCTCGGCGTCTTTGCCGTGGAGGCCGGGTGGTATTCGATCGTGGCCTTCGCCTTTTCGGCCCGCCATCCGCGGCGTCTCTATCTTGCCGCCAAGGGCTGGATCGACCGGGCCGCCGGTGCGGTCATGGGTGGCCTCGGTCTTCGGCTCATTCTTTCGGGTTTGAGCGCTCGTTAAGATCAGCATCTCTCCGAAGGTAGACGCCTTTCGAAACCTGATCCGGTCAGTTGGTGTTGCTGTTGTCCGCTGCGCCCGAGGTCTTGTCCTTGGCGGCGAGTTTCTGCCAGGAATTTGGCTGCGAGAGCATGCCTCTGAGATAGGCGACATTGGCATCGGCCTGCTGCGGTGAAAGTTCGCGCCGGGCGATCTGCTCGGCTTCCGGGAAACGCCCCTGCAGACCGACGACGAGGGCAAGGTTCTGCCTGACGCGGCTGTCGGCGGTCGGCTGGCTGGCGGCGGAGCGCAGATAGGTTTCGGCCGTGCGCAGATCGCCGGTCAGCACGTAGGACATGCCGAGGTTGGAAAGGATGGAGGGCTCGTTCGGCTGGATGTCGAGCGCGTCGCGGTAGCGCTGCCGGGCATCGCTTGCCCGGCCCATCTGGTCGAGGATCGCGCCTTGGGCCGAAATCAGCTTCCAGTCCGGACGGTCCGGCGTCTGGGCGCGGCCGATCGTATCGAGCGCCTGCTGGAACTGGCCGGCCGCCGCCTGTGCCTTGCCGTAGGCAGCCAGCACGTTGCGGTCGCCGGGATTGGCGATGGCCACCTGCTGCATGACGGCGAGCGCCTGCGTGTCGCGGCCGTTCATGCGCAGCAGATTGGCGTAGTTGACGCCGGTGACGGGATCGCGCGGGTTCTTTTCATAGGCCTGGCCGAGCCGGTCCGTCGCCGAGCGCAACTCGGTCGCGTCCATCTCTTCGACCGGCTTGGTGAGTTTCGGCACCGAGCCGGTCGTCATCCGGTCCTTGGTCGTCGAGCAGCCGGCAAGTGCCAGGACGAGCAGCGATGCCGCAGCGCCCTGCAGAATACGATTGGTGAATGTGGTGGTGAGCGAGGCAGGCATGGCGCGTTCCTGGATTCCGAAATCGGCGCCTGACCTCGAAGCGGAACAGGGAAAGGTTTGACGCGTAATCTTCGCTCCAGCAATAGTCTGTTAACCCTAACAGACCGTTAAGGAACGATTCCTTGCGACCGCCGAAGGATAATCATGGCCCCCTATCAGTTCATCGAGAGACCGACCCCTTTCAACACGAAGGGCGGTTCGACGCTGCCGATCTTTGCCGTCACGCCTGCCCATATCGAGACCGGCACGATCGATCCGATCGCGCTCGATTGGGCGCGCAGGGCAGGCTACAAGGCCGAAAGCGGGTCGCTGCTGCTGATCCCGACGGCCGAAGGCCATCTCGGCGGCGCGCTTTACGGCCTCGGCACCAATCCATCCGAGCAGCCTTACATCACCGGCAGGCTCGCCCGCGCGCTGCCGGCCGGCGACTGGCACATCGAGACCGCGCCGCTGACGGCAAATCGCCTGGCCCTCGGCTTTGGCCTCGGCAGCTACCGTTTCGACCGTTACAAATCTGAAAAATCGCCGGCGGCGACGCTGATGATCCCCCGCGATGCCGACGCCGCCGACATCAAGCGCCAGCTTGCCGGCGTCTTTCTCGCCCGCGACCTCATCAATACGCCGACGAATGATATGGGGCCGAACCAGCTTGAGGCCGTTTTCCGCGGTCTGGCCGGGCATTACAAGGCGGAGATATCGGTTATTACGGGTGACGACCTGCTCAAGCAGAATTTCCCGCTGGTCCATACCGTCGGCCGCGCCAGCGCCGATGCGCCGCGCCTTCTCGAGCTGCGCTGGGGCAAGAAGGGCCATCGCAAGGTGACGCTCGTCGGCAAGGGCGTCTGCTTCGATACCGGCGGTCTCGACATCAAGCCTGCCGCTTCCATGCTGCTGATGAAGAAGGACATGGGCGGGGCGGCGAATGTCATGGGGCTTGCCTTGATGATCATGGATGCCAAGCTGAAGGTCGACCTGCGCGTTATCGTTCCGGTCGTCGAAAACGCGATCTCGTCCAATGCCTTCCGGCCCGGCGACATCTACCGGAGCCGCAAGGGCCTGACCGTCCAGATCGACAATACCGACGCCGAAGGCCGTTTGATCCTTGCCGATGCGCTTGCTTATGCCGATGAGGAAGAGCCCGAGCTGCTGATTGACATGGCGACGCTGACCGGCGCCGCCCGCGTTGCGCTTGGCCCGGATCTTCCGCCTTTCTTCACCGATGACGCCAATCTGGCGCATGACCTCACCGAAGCGAGCCTGGAAACCGACGATCCGATCTGGCGCCTGCCACTCTATTCCGGCTACGACAAGGATATCCGCACCAAGTTCGCCGACCTCACCAACGCACCGGCCGGCGGCATGGCAGGGGCGATCACCGCCGCCCTCTTCCTCAAGCGTTTCGTCAGCAAGGCGAAGAGCTGGGCGCATTTCGACATTTACGGCTGGGCTCCGTCCGAACGGCCGCATTCGCCGGGCGGCGGCGAAGCACAAGCAATCCGCGCGCTCTTTCACCATATCCGCGAGAGCCTGCGCTAAAGCGCGTCGCTGAGGCGCATCGCATGATCCGTGTTCACGCGCTGCGCCTCGCTGCCGATCGTTAAAATTTTATTCACCTTGCCGGGCGGCAATTTCTGCCGCCCCTTGCATGTGCGTGGCAACTGCCGGAAAATGGAACGTTAGCGTAACGATCTTCCGGAGGGGCCGTGCCGATCGAACTGACAGCCTCGCAGGCGCTGGGGCTCTGGCATGGTGTGGCGCTCGATCAGGTCCGCCACGACGACCGCGATTTGACGTTGCGCCAGATGGCGATCCTGCTGCATATTTATCTGGTGCCGCCGCCGCACACGGTGCGCGGGCTTGCCGCCACGCTTGATGTCACCAAGCCGGTCATCACCCGCGCCTTGGACACGATGGGCGAGATGGGCCTGGTCGATCGTGTGCGCGACGATGCCGACCGGCGCAACGTGATCATCAAGCGCACTGTCGGCGGTGCGCTCTATCTGGAAAAGCTCGGCGATCTCATCCGAGATCAGGCCCGCCGGTTGCCGATCTGAAAGGAATGCGAATGACGATGCTCGACCGCCGCCTGCATGCCTACAGGTCCGATCTCGCGGAAGCGGGGCTCGAAGGCAAGGTCGAGGCGTCGCGTTTTACGGAAGGCGCCCCGGCTCGCGTCGCCGTCCCGGTCGTGGCCTTGCGTCCCGAACCGGACCTTGCCCGCGGCATCGATACCGAACTGCTTCTCGGCGAGGACGTGACGGTTTTCGATCGCGCGGACGGCTGGTGCTGGGTGAAAGCCGCCTCGGACGGCTATGTCGGTTATGTCGCGGCGGACGCGCTCTCGGAAGGCCGGCCGACGCCGACCCATATCGTCACCGTGCAACGCTCCTTCGTCTATCCCGAACCGGAACTGCGCAAGCCCCACCAGGCCATCGTGTCGATGGGAAGCCGCGTTCATGTCGCCGGTGAGGCGGAAGCGCGCGGCAATCGCTATGTCGTGCTCGAGGACGGAACGGCGATCTTCGCCAAGCACGTCCAGCCGATCGGCGCGCTCGATGGCGCCGATTACGTGGAGGTCGTCGCCCGTTTCCTGGAAACGCCCTATCTCTGGGGCGGACGTTCCGGCCTCGGCATCGATTGCTCCGGCCTCGTCCAGCTGGCGATGCTGATGACGGGCAGAGCTGCGCCACGCGATACCGATATGCAGGCGGCAGGCCTCGGCCAGCCGATCGACCGATCCGAAATCCGCCGTGGCGACCTGGTATTCTGGAAGGGTCATGTCGCCGTCTTCGAAGATCCGGAAACCATTCTGCACGCCAACGGCCATAGCATGACGGTGGCGCGCGAGAATTTCGCGGCTGCAGCCGAGCGCATCGGCTGGCTCTACGAGCAGCCGACCGGCTATCGCCGCCCGATCAGCTGATCAGCCGATCGGAGGCTGCGGCCAGGATTTCACCCCGCCCGTCCAGTCCTCGAAGGATTTCGAGAGTCTCAGCACCCGCATGTCGTCGAAGCGCGGCCCGACGATCTGCAACCCGATCGGCATGCCCGAGCGGGAGAAACCGCAGTTGATCGAGGCGGCCGGCTGCTCCGACATGTTCCACGGCACCGTGAAACCGATATGTTCGAACGGCAGGGCCGGATCATTGGTCGGAGATGCCCATTCTGCCGGATAAGAGATGATCGGATTGGTCGGCGAAAGCAGGGCGTCGACCTCGGTGAATAACCGTCCGCAGCTCTTGCGCATCTCGATCGTCTGGTTGAAGCCTCTGACCGCATCGACACCGCGGATGTCGGCGCCGCCCATCGCCCAATCCCTGATATAGGGCAGGATGCTATCGCGCCTGTTATCGTCGAGATCGGCGATATCGCCCCAGAGCCGGGATCGCCAGAAATTGTCGAGCCCATCCAGCATTGCGCGTGTCAGTACCGGCTGGACTGATCGAATGGTCGCGCCGGCCGCCTCGAACTGTTTCGCCGCCGTTTCGACCGCGGCCCTGATCTCGTCGTCCACCGCAAGCCCGCAGCCGGCATCGAGCATCAACCCGATCTTCATGCCCGACAGGTCGATGTCGAGATCCATCCAGTTGAAATCATTCGGCGGCAGGCTGGTGCCGTCGCGCCAGTCCGGCCGTGACAGCGTCGCCATTGAAAAGGCCGCGTCCTCGACCGTGCGCGCCATCGGCCCGACGCAGCGCCCAACATAATAGGGATCGGCCGGAATGCGCCCATGGCTCGGTTTGAAGCCGAAGATGCCGGTCCAGCCGGCGGGAAGGCGCACCGAACCGCCGATATCGGTGCCGATATGCAGCGGTCCGTAACCGGCCGCTGCCGCTGCGGAAGCCCCGGCACTCGATCCGCCGGGATTCTGCGTGATGTCCCAGGGATTGCGGCTGAGAGGATGAAAGCTCGAAAGGCCGGAGGACAGCATGCCGTAATCGGGGCAGGTGGTCTTGGCGAAGATCACCGCGCCGTCTTCCCGAAGACGGGCGGCGGCCGGTGCATCCGCGTCCGCAGGTTTGAGTTCCACTGCCCTCGTGCCTGATGGCACCGGCTGGCCCTTCGTAGCGATCAGCTCCTTGAGCGTCACCGGGATGCCGTCGAGGGGCCCCAGCGTTTCTGCCTTCGCCCAGCGCTCCGTCGACGCTTTCGCCTGGGCGCGCGCCGATTCCCGATCATAGAGATAGAGTGCCGAAATCGAAGGCTCCCAGGCGGCGATATGGTCTTCGAGGGCGAGCCAGTATTCGAGGGGGGAGAGGCTCTTATCGGCGAAGCGCTGCCTGAGTTCGCGAATGGTAAGGTCGGTTTCGGTCATGGCATGGTCTTTCGGGCTTTTCGTCTCGGGAGGGCATCAGCGGCTCGCCTCGCGCGGGTCGAGCAGATCGCGCAAACCGTCGCCGAGCATGTTGAAGCCGAAGACGGTGAGCGCGATGGCAAGGCCGGGCAGGATCGCCAGCCAGGGGGCGAGCGCCAGATAGGTTTGCGCATCGGCAAGCATCCGACCCCAGGTCGGCGCCGGCGGCGCCATGCCGAGCCCGAGGAAGCTGAGGCCCGCTTCGGTGAGGATCGCCAGCCCCAGCTGAATCGCGCCATGCACGATGATCTGGCTGACGATATTCGGCAGCACATGGCGCAGCGAAATGGTCAGGCGCGTATTGCCGATGGCGCGCGCTGCCGTCACATAGTCGCGGCTCCAGGCCTGCAGCGAGGTCGCGAGTGTGACGCGGGCAAAGACCGGGATCATGAAGACGGCGATCGCGGTGATCGCGGTGAACCGCCCGGGTCCGAGAAAGGCGCCAAGCACCATGGCGGACAGGATCGGCGGCAGCGCGAAGATGACGTCGCAGATGCGCATCAGCAACGCCTCGAAAGGACCGCGGATCGCGGCTGCCGAAATGCCGGCGATTGAGCCGAGCGTTCCGCCGATCGCAACCGCTGTGATGGCGATCGACAGTGAATTCCAGCAGCCCGCCATCAGCATCGAAAGCACATCGCGGCCGAACTGGTCCGTGCCAAGCAGGCCGAAGGCAAGCGGCGGCTGCAATTTGTGAATGATCTGCATTTTCGCCGGCGGCAGCGGCGTCCAGACGAGCGACAGCAGTGCCACGGCGACCAGCAGGCCGATGATGACGACCCCCGAAATCAGGTTCATTCGCCGGCTAAGTCTAAAGACCCGGCGGCGGCTGATGATGGCGGTGGACACGATCGGTGCCATGCGTCAGGCCGCCTTCCTCATCCTGGGATCGATCGCCAGGTAGGAGAGATCGACAATGAAATTCATCACGATGACGAGGCCTGCGAAGAATAGCACGACATCCTGCATGACGATGATGTCGCGCTGAGAGAGCGCCTGAAGGGCGAGCCGCCCGAGGCCAGGCAGGTTGAAGACGTTTTCCACCAGTACCGCGCCGGCGACGAGAAAGGTGAATTGCAACCCGATCATCGTCAGGATCGGGATCAGCGCATTCGGCACGATATGGCGCCACAGCACCGCACTGCGTGACAGCCCCTTGGCGACCGCGGTACGGGCAAAATCCTCATGCATCGTGTCAAGCACCGCCGAGCGCGCCACTCGTGTCAACACGCCCGCCTGCGGCATGGCCAGCGCGACGGCGGGCATAATCAGCGCCTGCAATGCCGGCGTGAGGCCGGCGCTCCAGCCCGGGAAACCGCCGGCCGGCATCAGCCCGAGCATCGTCGAAAACAGGATGATCAACAGCAGCGCCACCCAGAAGGCGGGCACGGCGATGCTGATCTGCGAAAACAGCGTCGCGATGACGTCGAAGACACCGCCGCGGCGCGAGGCGGCCAGCACGCCGAGCGGCAGGGCAATCGCCACCGAAAGCATGATCGCCATCAGCGCCAGCGGCAGCGTTACCGCCAACCGCTCGACGATCAACCCGGCGACCGGTACGCCATAGGTGAGCGAATTGCCGAGATCGCCGGAGAGCACGCCAGCCAACCATTGCCCGTAGCGCAACAGCAGCGGCTGGTCGAGGCCGAGACTGTGACGGAGCGCTGCAAGGGTTTCCGGTGTTGCCGAGGTGCCGAGCATGATCGAGGCGGGATCGCCTGGCAGAAGGTCCATAACGGCGAAGATCAGCAGCGAGACGACGACGAGCGTGACGATGAGACCGGCGAAGCGGCGGGCGAGGAGTGGGATCATGCGTGCCACGCTTTCGATGTGGCGCGGGGGCTGCGACCGGCATTGAGCGTTTCGCTGTGCGGCTTCCCTTCGCTCATCCCTTGCCTCTCAATCCGCCCGAACCCGCCTCTCACTCGTCCCAGGAAACACCGGACAGCACGTTGGAAGGGATCGGCTCGTTCTCCCATAGGCCCTTCAGCTTCTTGTCCCAGACGCCGAGTTTCGGCATGACGAAAAGGTAGAGCGCCGGCACGTCCTCGGCGAGGATCTTCTGCGCCTCGCCATAGATCGCATTCTGCGCGGCGGGATCAGTCGTCTCCTGGACCTTCTTCATCAGCGCGTTGAAAGCGGGGTTCTTATAATTGAAATAATAGGGATCGCGCGCGTAGATGTCGATGTCGAGCGGTTCGGCATGGGCAACGATCGTCATGTCGAAGTTGCGGTCCTTCATGATGTCCTGGACCCACTTCGCTGGAAATTCTGTCGGCTCGATATTCATCGTCACGCCGATCTCGGCAAACATCGCCTGCATCACCTGAGCGCTGCGCGGCGCATAGGCCATCTGCGGCGATTTGATCGTGAAGGTGAAACCGTTGGGGTAGCCGGCTTCGGCAAGCAACGCCTTCGCCTTCTCGACGTCGTAGGGCAGCACGCCTGTCATGTCCTGATAGCCCGGATCGTTCGGCGTGTAGTGGCTGCCGATCGGTGTGCCGAGGCCGGACCATGCGCCGTCGATCACCGTCTTGCGGTCGATCGCCATCATCAGTGCCTGGCGGACGCGTTTGTCGTCGAACGGCTTCTTGGCAGTGTTCATGCCGGCAACGACCTTGAGTTCGGTATTGCCGATCCTGGTGACGAGCCTCGCATCGCCGTCGAAAGAACTCATCAGCTCGGGTGCGGCAAATTCCGGAAAGGCATCGAGATCGCCGGATTTCAGCGCAGCTGCCTGCGCCTGCGGATCGGCAATGAAGCGGAAGGTCACCTTGTCGAGCTCGGCGGCCGCACCCTTGTTCCAGTAATCGGCATTTCTGGCGAGTTCGACCTTGTCGCCCTTCGCCCAGCTGGCGAATTTGAAGGGACCGGTGCCGATCGGCGTCGTCTTGTCGTCGGCAGCCGTCTTCGGTGCGACCATCACCGAGGCTGGCCAGCCGAGCCAGTAGATCAGGCTGCCGGTCGGGGCCGAGAGATGCAGCACCAGCGTTTCGGCATCGGGCGTATCAATCGAGGCGATCGAGGCGAAAAAGCGCTTCTGCGGATTGACCGAATCGGCGCCGCGGGCGCGGTCGAGCGAAAACTTGGCGCTCGCGGCATCGAAGACCTCGCCGTCATGAAATTTGACCCCGGTCTGCAGCTTGAACGTATAGGTCAGGCCATCGGGCGAGATCTCCCAGCTTTTCGCCAGCTGCGGCTGGATCTTGCCGGACTGATCGATCGTCACCAGTCCCTCGAACACGTTCTGCCAGGTCACCTGGCCGATTGCGACCGGCGCCGCGATCGTCGGATCGAGACCGGTCGGCTCGACGCTCATGCCGAGATTGAGCGTGGTCTTCGCCGCCTCCGCCGGCGTCATCGCCGTCATCACCAAGCCGGCCGAAAGCGCAGCACCGAGGGAAAGCCGCCGGACGAAACGCGAAGGCGCAAACGAAAGCTTGATCATCATGTTCCCTTATCTGGCCGCGCGTCGATGACGACGACCTTTTGCGAGGAGATTGACATTATGCCGGTGAACACACAATGATGATTTTGTGTGCTCAGTGTAGCCGAAAAAGCTACACCGCAAATCTACGGACAATGCAAGCTCGAAGCGTCAGTCTTTCGTCTCGGCCCGACGGTTCGTGCGCTCGCGCATGAACCTCTCGATGAAGTCGAGCAGTTTCGTTGCGGCGAAGGACAGCTGTCGGTCCGGCGCGACGCAGAGATCGACATGGGTGCGAATGCCGGTCTTGCCGGCCAGAGGAATGGCAAGGAGCTGACCCGCCTCGATCTCGCGGCGGACGGTTAGCGCCGGCAGCAGCGTGACCGCAGCTCCACTGAGCACGAGTTCCTTCAGCATTTCGAGCGAGCTGGTAACGAAGACGGGATCGAGGCTCAACCCTTCCTTCTCGAACAGCGCGTCGAAGGCCTGGCGGAAGCCGAAGGATTGATCCGGCAGCGCCAAGGCATAGTCGGCAAGCGTCCGCAGCGGGATCTCGCTATGCGCAGCGGCCGGATGCTGCGGCGTGGCGATGAGATCATAGGCGATCTCGGAGCGCAGCCGCACCTTGGTGCCGGACATCGGTGGCGCAAACAACGTCACCGCAATATCCGCCTCGGCGCTGTTGACGGCATCGACCGCCTGCCGGGCGCTGGTGATTGTCACGGTAAAACGCAGTTTTGGATATTTCAGGCTGAATTCGGCAAGCGCCGGCGCCAGCAGATTGGCGACGGTGGCGCCATTGGCATAGATGCTGACACGGCCGCGCTGCAGGCCCTTCAGGTCTTCGATCAGCTGCTGCACATGATCGAGCTCGCGCAGCGTCCGGCCGGCGCGGGCGGCAAGCAGTTCGCCGGCGGCCGTCAGCTTGACACCACGGGCGCTGCGTTCGACGAGCGGCGCGCCAAAATGATATTCGAGGTTCTCGATCTGCCGGCTGATCGCCGTCGGCGCGACATTGAGGTTCTCGGCCGCCTGGCGCATCGAATTGGTCCTGACCAGCTCGTCGAAATACATCAGCGCCCGGATCTGCATTCACGTCTCTCCGCCATTCGGCACGTTGTGGGGTCCGGTTCCAACCCTAATGCATGTTGCCCAAACGTGCGCAGCGGTTTTGGGACAACGACATGGATAAAAACAAAGGTCCCAATCAACGACCATTCGGATAGCGGTCGCGCCATGCCTGTTGCGCGCCCTCGACCGGAAGGGCGGTCGCAGCGTAGACCCCTCGGGCGATCGCCCGCGCCATGACGAGGGTCGCAAGGTGGCAAAGCTCCATCAGGCTCGCCATGTCGTCTCTTCGATGCTGGGCCGTCGAAGCGGCAAAGACGGTATCGCCGTCGAGCGGCAGGTGCGCCGGCAGCAATGCCCTGGCAAGACCGTCATGGCCGGCAAGCGATAGCCGGTGCGCCTCGGCCTTCGTCAGCTGCGCATCGGTCACCACTGCGCCGATCGTCGTTGCCGGCGTGTTCATGCCCTTGAGCCGCATCCGATGGTCGGCCACCGCAGGCATGCCGAGCCCGCCGAATTCCGCGTCTTTTTCGAAGGGTGCCGCCCAGAAATGCGGCCCGTCGCCGATCGTTGCCGAACCGAGCGCATTGACGGCGACGATCGCCGCGACGCGATGCCCGGCGCTGCTGACGGCGCTGGCCGAGCCGAGCCCGCCCTTGACGGTGGCCGTCGTCGCTCCCGTCCCGGCACCTGTCGTGCCGAGCGCGAATGTGCCCTTGGCCGCGGCCTGCAGTGCCGTATAACCCATGTCGCGATAGGGCGAGTGAAGGCCCCAATCCTTGTCGCCGCCGTTCAGCAGGTCCATCAGGATCGCCTGCGGCACGATCGGAATGCGCACCGACCCGACGGCAAAGCCGCGGCCGAGTTCGCGCAGGCCCGCCTGCACGCCGCCGGCGGCATCCAGCCCGAAGGCCGAGCCGCCGGAAAGCACGAAGGCATCAACGGCATTGACGGTCATCGACGGATCGAGCAGGCCGGTGTCGCGCCCGCCGGGCGCACCGCCGAGCACCGTGCCGGATGCGACGGCCGGTTCGTCGAAGACGATGACCGTGACGCCGGAACCGAGCGCAAGGTCGGTTGCATGGCCGACGGAAACGCCTTCGATGTCGGTGACGAGGTTCAGAAGATCGGGCAAGGGCGGATCCTTAGAGCAATTCCAGCAAAAGTGTGCAGCGGTTTTGCGTCCGGAATTGCGTGAAACAAAGAGATAGAGCATTTTCGTGATTCGAAGAAAAACGGAAATGCTCTAGACGCAAAGGCCCGCCGATAGGACTGCAATTGCCCTCAAAAAACAAGACCGGCCCCATTTGGCGGGACCGGTCGGACATCGGGAAAAGCCGTGAATTCTAATCGCGGCGTCATGCCCTCAGGCATGAAGCGGCTTCGGATGACGGCGGGTCATCAGGTCATGGATGGCCAGCCGCACCTCGTCCGGCGAGCCGAAACGCTGCTCGTCGAGGTCGTGGACGTGAAATTTCACGGCGATGAATTTCAGCCGGTCTTCATCGGGAATGACGATCCCGACGGGAACGCCTGCATATTCGATAACTTGCTTCTTCATAAATAGAACTCCTGCCGCGCGACATGCGCAGCCATGGCGAATTGACTTGTCTGATACCGTTGAAAGGAGGACGAACGTCACATTCGACAGTTCGGGCGGGAGAGGGCGCCCGGACGGTCATTGCCAAGCACAGATCGCCCAAGGAGATCGGCGAGAATATCGATGTCTATCATGCTCGTTCCTTTTGTTGGCGTTGCACTTGAGTGGTCCCGTTAGAGCCCGGGGCCGGTGAAGGCTGCCTTCGATAATCCACTAACTTGGTAGAGATTACCCGATAGCCTGTCAGAAACATATTCCTAAACGTGTCAAAATATCGACGATCCGAAAAAATTCATTCCGTCGCAGCCCGAACTTGCAGAAAGAAACATATCAGCTCTTCGTTAAATTCGCATGACAGAATCGAAGTTCAATCGATCACCGCGGCAGAGATAGGAAGTCCTGCTGATTCCGGCAATGGCCCGCTTCATTAAAAATCGACATGCCTCGAAATGACCGAATTGGTTAATGCCGGAAGCCCTGTGTCACCAACCTTCTTTGAGCACCTTCTCCAGCATGTCCGCGAAAAAATCGGCGCTGTCGATGCTGAGGCAGAGCGGTGGTTTGATCTTCAGCACATTTTGGTGATCGCCGGTCGGCTGCATGATGACGCCGAGTTCGAGAAGCCGGTCGCAGATTGCAGCCGTCTCTTCCGTCGCCGGCTCCAGCGTCGTTCTGTCGCGGACGAATTCGAGGCCAAGATAGAGGCCCATGCCGTGCACGGCGCCTGCAATCGGATGGCGGTCGATCAGCGCGGCAAGCCGCGCCTTCAGATGATCGCCGACCGTCCGGGCATTTTCCTGGAGCTTTTCCTCGGCCATGATGTCGAGCACCGTCATGCCGGCGACGCAACTGACCGGGCTGCCGCCGGTGGAGGAAAAGAAAGTGCCCTCCTTCTCCAGCGATTGCGCGATCTCCCGCGTGGTGATGACGGCGCCGAGCGGATGGCCGTTACCCATGCCCTTGGCGACGGTGATGATATCGGGCACGACCCCTTGCTGCTCGAAGCCCCAGAAATAATGTCCGAGCCTGGAATAGCCGACCTGCACCTCATCGGCGATGCAGAGGCCGCCGCGGGTGCGCACCTGCGCATAGATTTCCCTGAGATAACCGTCCGGCAGCGGAATGCCGCCGGCATTGCCGTAGACCGATTCGCAGATGAAGCCCGCCAGGCCGTCGCCGCCGGCGTCGATCGCCTCCAGCACCGGCGTTACCGCGCTGAGATAGGCTGCCGCCGTATCGGGACCACGGAATGCGCCGCGATAGGTATTCGGTGAAACCACGGCATGCACCCAGTCCGGACGGGTGGTCGGTGCCTGCGGATTGTCGGCGATCGAGGTGGAAACGGCATCGCTCGCCGCCGACCAGCCATGATAGGCTTCGAGCAGGCAGAGCATGTTGCGCGCTCCGCTATGGGCTTGCGCAAGCCGAAGCGCCAGATCGTTCGCCTCCGAGCCGCTGTTGACCAGGAAGACCGCGTCCAGCCCATCCGGCGACAGGGCGGCGAGACGTTCGGAAAATTCCGTGATCGCGCCATAGTGGAAGCGCGAATTCGTGTTGAGCCGCAGCCATTGCGCGCTGATCGCCGCCGCGAGCTTGGGATGGCCATGGCCGAGAATGGTGACGTTGTTGACCATGTCGAGATAGGCGCGGCCCTCGACATCGAACAAATGCTCCTTCCAGCCGCGCTCGATCTGCGGCGGCGCCGCATAATAATTCTTCTGCGGCCTTGCGAGATGCGCCCGCCGCCTGGCGAAGAGTTCGGCGGTTTCAGGTTGCGGCGCATCCGCTTGCGGGCTGAGAAGCAGCGAAGGCGAAGGGCAGAGCACTGACCAGGCCGCCGCCGCGCGCGGTGAGGCAAAGAGCGGCGGTTCGAGACCTGCGACGCTGCAAAGCTGGACGCGCAGCCCGCCTAGCGACGACGCCTCTCCGAAAACCGTGCCGAGCGAATCGCCGGCGGCAATCTCGGCTCCGTCCTCGACCGAGAGGTCGAGCCCATCGAGATGCAGGGTCATGTTGTCGCCGGCGATTGTCAGATGCTGGTCCTTCCAGCCGATGCGGCCGGCAAAGGGCGCGGCAATCGCGCTGCCTGCGGCAAGGCATATGTCGATATGCAGGGCGCAGGTCGCCTGTCCCTTCGCAGTTGCCGCGCGGGAAAGCCGATATTCGCCGTAGCGCGTCGCTGCCGTACCGTTTTCGGTTGCCATGCGGGCAAGCAGCCGCCAGTCCATGTCGGTATTCAGCCAGTTGCCGGCGGAAAAATGCGGGCTCCGCACCCCAAGATCGACATAGGCGATCCCGGCGGGATCGATGTCGGGCAGCAACGGCAGCCATCCCGATGTTTCCGGCGCGGCGACATCGGCGCCGGCTGCCTTGAGGATCGCCGCTTCCATGAGATCGAAGGGAACCGACATCGCCGTATCGAAGATCGCCCGCTCGCGGTCGAGATTGTCGCGGACATAGTCATTGTCGGGATCGACCGAAATCTGCTGTTCGCCGCTGGCGACGAGAATGACCGCGCGTGCGACGATCAGTGGCCAGAGCGCCTTCAGTTCCTCGTCGCTCAGCGGATAGATCGCCTGATAGGCGGTGACGGCGGGCAGGATATGAAAAGGGTCGCCATCGGCCTGATGCAGCAGCGAAGCGCAGGTGACGGCGAGGTCGCCGACCAGCCAGCCGCGGATGATGTCGCCGAAATCGATCACCCCGTCGGGGACGATATGGCCACGGGCGTCACGGTGGCCGACGACATTGTCGCCGGTGACGTCGTGATGCACGGCCTGCAGCCGAAGCGACGGCGCCAACGGCTGGATGCGGCGAACGGCCATCACCATGGTTTTGGCAATCCGGTCGCGCGCGGCGCTGTCGGTGATGGCTGAAAGCAGCTGCACCGCAACGGGACCTGCCCGTCTGAGGTCCCACTGCAGGCTGCGGTCGAGACCGGGATGGTTAAAATCGGCAAGCGCCTGCGCCAGCCTGGCGCAGAGCGCGCCGAGGGCTGCAACGGAAGCCGGCGCCAGATAGGTCAGCTCCGTCAGCCCATGACATTCCAGATATTCCAGCAGCCGGACCTGATACCCCTGTCCACGCACGGTAAGGACGACGATCTCTCGCCCGTCATTGGTGGCGATCACCTTCGGGACGCGCGGCGCATCTTGCCTGCTTTTGAGATGATGGATCGCCGCATTCTGTGCTTCGAGCTCGCGGGTCTCGTAGGCTGCATGGCAGATCTTCAGGACGTAGCGGCCACGATCGCTATCGACGCGATAGTTCCGATCCTGCTGGCTGCCGAGTTCGACAAGCGTGCCGGAGAGGCTGTAATGCGCAAGGAGGATCTCTTCCGCGTCGCTGGCGGTCACGTCGGGGCGCGGCAGCGCCATGCGATCAACAAGCGCCTCGTCGGTCATGACACCCCTCCCGCAGCATGATTCGATTACCTATTGAAGGCGATAATCAAGTACTTGCCGCTGGCAGGCAACGGGGATTGTCGTTTGCCAGCAAAAGAGATGTTGGGCGGCGCTCAACCCATGCGTTCGGAGGCGTAACCACCGGGGCTGGCCGGGAAGACCACGGTGCGGTTGCCGTTCAGAAAGGTGCGGTGATGGATATGGGCGTGGATGGCCCGCGCCAGCACCTGGCTTTCGACATCGCGGCCGATCGAGACATAATCGTCGGGTGACTGCGCATGGGTGATGCGTGCCGTGTCCTGTTCGATGATCGGGCCTTCGTCGAGATCGGCGGTGACGTAATGCGCCGTGGCCCCGATCAGCTTCACGCCGCGTTGATAGGCTTGTTTGTAA
>NZ_VSZV01000354.1:20160-43868 GCF_008919455.1 Rhizobium sp. PEPV16 | reverse complement strand
AGCTCGGCAGGAAGGAATGGTGGATGTTGATGATCTTCCCGGACATCTTCTGGCACATCGCATCCGAAAGCACCTGCATGTAACGGGCCAGCACGATCAGCTCGGTGCCGGTCTGCTCGACGATCTCCATGATCTGGCCCTCGGCCTGCAGCTTGTTCTCCTTCGTCACCTTGATGTGGTGGAAGGGAATGTCATGGTTGACCACGACCTTCTGGTAATCGAAATGGTTGGAGACGACGCCGACGATATCGATCGGCAGCGCGCCGATCTTCCAGCGGTAAAGCAGGTCGTTGAGACAATGGCCGAAGCGCGACACCATCAAGAGGACCTTCATGCGGGCATTGCCGTCATGGATTTCGGCTTCCATGGCGAAGCGCTTGCAAATCGGCTCGAAACCTTCCTTGAGTTCGGCAAGCGGCACGCCTTCCTCGGAGATGAAGCTGACGCGCGTGAAGAACCTGCCGGTATCGAGATCGTCGAACTGCGAACTATCGACGATGTTGCAGCCCCTGTCCGCCAGATAGCTCGAAATCGCCGCCACGATGCCGCGCGTCGACTTGCAGGATACCGTCAATACGTAACTTGTCATGTCTTTCCCTCTTCCCTCTCCAAGGCCGCCGCTGTGCTTAGATCAAAGCCCGGGCCGCGAACAGGCCAGCGCACTTTCATTCATGCGACAAATTGCAAGAGAAACCATCACATTTGTGCAAGTTCTCTCATTGCTCAGTCTGAAGCTTAGGAGAAGTTGCGCAAAAAACTGTACCGTCAGCGCCGCTTGGATGCGTATTCTCGCCTTCGGTGCTGAAGTTAGGCTGGCGGCCGGGTCGCCACAGCAACCTTACGGCGGCGCGGCGTGGTGATCTCATGGATGATCGCGCCGCCGATCGACGAGAGCACCAGCGAGAAGATCACGAAGAGTACCGGCTGCTGCAGGATGCCGATCGGCAGGCGGTCGGCGGCGACCCTGAGAAAAGCCAGCGTGAAGGCGTGGGTGATATAGATGCTGTAGGAGCAGTCGCCGAGATAGCTCAGCCATCCGATCAGCGGCAGCCTGGAAAAATCGATGGAGATCGCGCCGTAGACGATGAAGATCGCCGGGATTCCCCAGGCGTAGAACCGGCTTTCGGGCGGCATCAGCGCCTCGTTGATGAAGAGAAACGCAAAGCCGATGGCAAGGGCCGCCCAGGCCCAGCGGTTCGGCAGCAGGACCTTCTGCCCGTAGAGCCAGCCGAGCACGACACCGGCGAGGAATTCCAGCATGATCGGCTCGCGGTAGAACCGGGTCATAGTCGTTTCCGGCAGCAGTCGGCAGGCCACCAGGATGACGGCAAAGACGGCAAACATCGCCGGGATGCGCCGAACTTCTTGTAGCGGCAATAGCAGCGCGAAGACGAAGTAGAAGAACATTTCGTAATTCAGCGTCCAGCCGGGAACGACCACCGGCGCGACCGTGCTGGGATCGGCAGGATTGGCCCATGGCAGGAAGAACAGCGAGGCGATGAGATGCGGCAGGTCGAACACCGTCGATTTCAGCAATGATGGAGCGACCAGCGCCACTGTCGCCGAAAACAGCGTCGCCAGCCAGTAGAGCGGCACGATCCTCTTGATGCGCCGGCGGGCGAAATCGATCGGGCTCATGGCGCGTCCGCTCGTCGTCAGCCACATCACGAAACCGCTCAAGACGAAGAAGATGTCGACGCCGGTTTCACCATAGACGAAGGCGGTGGCGTCGACTGCGGGATTGACCTTGGCAAGCTGCAATACCGCGTGGAAATAGACGACCATCAGCGCCGCGATGGCGCGCAGATATTGAAGCTGGACAAGCATCGAGCGTCTTGCTCCCTCGGGCTCGCGCGGGCGCCGGTCTCAGCCGCGCCGCTGCGGTCAACTCAATACATCTGCCGGACGACCCTGCCGGATGCGCGGGCTGTCGTGGAAACGCATATATCCGACGACGAACCAGAGGAGACCGGCGATCTTCATCGAGAAGACCGCGGTTCCCCCGATCATCATATTCAGAAAAATGAAAAGAGAAAGTGAATGGGCGCAGCGCCGCTGCGCCGCCGTGCGCCCGGCGGGAAAGAGGCAGACGAACAGCCATAAGGCGATGACGCCGAAGATCGTCGCCGCGTAGATCAGGTAGACATAGCCGCTGTCGGCGAATTCGGCGACCCGGTCGACCGAAAGCCCAAGGACGGCGAGCGGATCGAGCTCCATGATCTTCTTCATCGTCAGGTTGATGCGGCCGGTGAAATTGTCGCCCGTCGCATTGGGTTTCAGGACGTAGACGAGGAAGCCCGCTGCGACGATCAGCGGCATCAGCGCCAGATTGAAATTCTTCGGGATCTTCGGAAAGACGAAATAGCCGACGATGCAGGCAAAGCAGAAGATCAGCATCGTGCGCGTGTCGTTCGTCACCAGGATCAGCACGGCCGTGCCGATCATTAGCAACCGGTCCCAGCGGCTGAGCCTTTCCCACATCGAAATCAGGTAGACGGCGATCACGCCGCAGAAATTGGCAAGCGACACCTGCTCGAGGAAGATCGAGGAGGAACGGTGGTCGATGATGCCGAAGGAGAAGCGCTCGGGAAAGCCGAGCGCGTTCTGGAAGAGGCCCGTCGTGTTGTAGCTCAGCGGCAGCAGCCCGCGCGTATTGGCGAAATAATCGGACGGGTGGACGATGCTGACGTAGAACGGCACGCTGACGATCTCGAAGATCAGGAAGATCATGACGGCAAGGCTTGCCCAGCGAAAGGCGAGCTTCATCGTTTTCTCGTTGCTCCAGCTGCCGAGCCCGGTAAAGCAGAAGATGATCAGCACGTTGCGGAAGTGATCGATGAACAGCATGCGGTTGAGCACGCTGACAT
The DNA here is from genome assembly GCF_008919455.1 of Rhizobium sp. PEPV16. Lineage (NCBI taxonomy): Bacteria > Pseudomonadati > Pseudomonadota > Alphaproteobacteria > Hyphomicrobiales > Rhizobiaceae > Rhizobium > Rhizobium sp. PEPV16. The sequence goes on along the minus strand of NZ_VSZV01000354.1, from coordinate 41,001 downwards.
AGATGGTCACGATCAGCGTGAACAGCAGGAACAGGAAGGCCGGCAGGTCGGTCTCGTAGATCCCCTTGTGCAGAATATAGATGATGGCGCTCGCCATGATCAGGCCTTCGCTGGCGGCGACATGCGTCATCGAGAGCGGCACGATGTTGTGGTTGATGAAGGCGAGAATGCCGTTGTAGAGCACGGAGAGCAGGCCGAGCCAGAGCACCGTATGATCGGTACGCGATGCCCTGACGGCGGCATCGAGCGGGTTGCCCGCTACAGTGCCGGCTACAGTGAATGTTGCTGTCCTCTGATCGACGACCGCCATGCTCATTTCCCCGCAGGCTTGACGGCGGAGCAAGTGCCGGCACCGGCTTTTGCCACCTCGGCAAGAAGCCGCATCTGCGGCCGCTCAGGGCCCTTGCGCGGCTGGACGTTGAACGGCTCGTTTGCCGGCCACCAATCGCCGGCCGCCCAATAGGACCAGCCGAGCCAGACGTCGCTATTATCAGACATGGTGGCGTAGATTTCGGTCAGCCCGCTCATGCAGTCCTTGTCGGCGGAGGCGCCGAATTCGCCGAGAAAGCCGCGTTTGTGGTTCTGCTTCAGCCAGGCGGTAACGCCGTTGATCGCCGCGACTGCGGCGCCGGCACCTTCGCAGGTCGGATGGGTTCCGGAGGAATCGGCGTCGAGATACTGGTGGACCTCATAGGCGTAGAAGTCGAGCGGGTCTCGTACGCCGAGCATCACCGTGCCGTTGGCGCCGCCGATCACGTCCTTTTCCCAGCTGCCCGCGCCGCTCCACGCCGTGCCCGGCACCAGGATCAGGTTGCGCGCGCCGACGGCGCGGATGCTGCGGATCGCGGCATTGGCCGCATCCAGCCAGTCTGTCGCCTTGATGTCGTGCGGTTCGTTCATCAGGCCGAAGAGAACGCCGTCCTGATTGGCGAATTCGACGGCGAGCCTTGCCCAGAAGTCACCGAAGGCGGCATCCGTCGCCGGCGCCGTGCCGACCTGGGTCTTGTCGTAGTAACCGAAATTATGCGGGTCGAGCAGAACCGCCATGCCATGCTTGCGGATCAGGCCGGTCGTATCTTTGATCCGCTTGAGCTCATCCTCGTCGAGCCGCCCGCCGAGTGCGGGCTGCAGCCGTTCCCAGCGGAAGGGCAGCCGGATGATCGTCATGCCTTTTTCGGCGAAATAGCTAATCGTGTCTTCGCTCGGATAGGTGTAGTTGGTGCCGTAGATGCCGCCGCGTTCGCCATATTCGCCGCCGGACAGATTGACGCCGCGGTAGCAGGGCGCACCAGTCGCAAGGGCCTGCGACGGGATCAGAGCGGCTGCAAGCAGCAGCGCTGTCAGATGTCGTGTCGTCTTCATGGCCATCCTCGCTATCGCGGCAAATCGCAACATCGCGCCGCTCCGGTTATTTTAACGGTCCGTTAGCTAAGAATTTCTAAAGTATCGGCACCTCGGCTTCAGTCTTTCACGCTGGGCAGGACACGAGTGCGCGTATGAACCAGTATGACAGGAACAGGGTAAGCCGGCTCCCTGGCTGGCGCAGTTTTGAGCCATCTCAGACTGCGCCGGAAGGCGTGCGCGTGCGCAGTCCTGTCATTCGCCCGGATGATTTCGCCCGGCCATCGCCCGAACCCGCCCCACCACCCTTCGTACCGCCGGCAAGCATCGCGGAAACCCGCCAATATGAGCGTCCGGCGCCTCCTCTTCCGAAACCGCCTGTCGTCGACGCGCCGCCGAATGCAGAGCCCGCGCCTCCCGCGCCGCTTCTCGACCTCCGCTCGAGTATCGCCGCGATCTGGAGCCGGAGGCTGATGGTGTTTGGCCTGGCGCTTCTCGGAGCCCTCGCCGGCGGGGCGGTGGCGCCGCTCATCGCCCAGAAGTTCACCGCCGTCAGCAGCCTCTATTTCGATCCGCGCCAGATCGGCCTTGCCGACGCCAGCGCGCAATCGTCGGGTCCCTCGCCGGAAATGATCTCGGCGCTGATCGATAGCCAGGTGCAGATCCTCACTTCGGGCAATGTGCTGCGGCGCGTCGCCGAAGCCATGAAGCTCGACCAGGATCCCGAATTCACCGGCGGCCGGACGGATGGCGCCGCTGTGATCGGTACTCTGCAGAAGGCGCTGGTCATCACTCGTGAGGCCAGCACCTATGTCGTCTCGCTTGCTGCCACGACCAACGATCCCGAAAAATCCGCAAGGCTTGCCAACCAGGTCGTCACCTCCTTCACCGAGGAAGAGAACAGCGCCTCGAACGGCATTTACGAAAACACCTCCTCGACCCTCGATGGACGCCTCAACGACTTGCGCCAGAAGGTGCTGGAAGCCGAGCAGGCCGTCGAAACCTTCCGCGCCGACAACGACATGGCCGCGACCGAAGGCAACCTGATCTCCGATCAGCGGCTCGTCTCGCTGAACACGCTGCTGGTGACGGCGCAGGAAAAGACCATCCAGGCGAAGGCGCGCGCCGATGCCGTCGCCAATCTCCGCGTCGAGGACATCGTCGCCGGCAACCAGGCGGAGGGCGGCGTCACCTCGCCGCTCGTCAGTCTGCGTCAGCAATATGCCACCCAGGCCGCCGCCGTCGGCAGCCTCGAAAGCCAGATGGGCACGCGTCATCCGCGCCTGCAGGCGGCCCGCTCGTCGCTGCAGAGCATATCAGTCGAAATCAGGGGCGAATTGCAGCGTCTCGCCACCTCGGCAAGGGGCGAATACGAGCAGGCCAAGGCCGCCGAGGACAGCATCGCCAAGGAGCTTGCCGTGCAGAAGGCGCTGCACGCGAGTTCGTCGGACAAGCAGGTGGAATTGAACGAATTGCAGCGCAAGGCGACCGCGGCGCGCAATATTTACGAGACGGTGCTGAAGCGCTCCAGCCAGACGAGTGAGGAACAGAACCTCAACCAGAGTAACATTCGCGTCATCTCGCCTGCCGAGCCGCCGGTCAAGGCCGACGGTCCGGGAAAGAAAATCCTGCTGGTCGCCGGCATCATCGGCGGTTTTCTTGCCGGTTTTGTCGTCGGCGCCGGCTTTGCGATCCTTGCCGGTCTCTTCGGCCATCCCGTCATCAGAAGTTATTTCAGGAAGTCGCCCGCTGCGGCCGCTTGATGACGGTCGTCGGTTTTCCTACATCGGGGAAGCGGCCTATAGAGCAATTCCAGGAAAAGTGCGAAGCGGTTTTCCGTCCGGAATTGTGTAAAACAAAAAGTTAGAGCGGTTCTGCGCTTCCGTGAAAAGCTGAACCGCTCTAGCCGGCAGGAGAGTTCCCATGCGGCTATTGATGATGCTTCTGATATCACTCGTTGCCGTCTCGAGCCTTGCTCCGGCGTCCGCCTTTGCCGTCGACTGGACGAAATCCGTCGATTCGGGCGTTCAACCCCTCTATCCCTATAAGGGTCTTCCCGGCGTCAAGGCGCAGCCGGACAAGAAGGAGGAGGAATCCTACAGTTGCCGCACGCAAACCGTCCAGGTCCGCCGTCGTTATGACGAGATCTTCCGTTCGGGTGGCATGCCGACGCTGATGTATGTCTGCGAACGCGACGGCTTCATCTCGATGGACGACAAGGTTCCGCTCCGCGGCCACTATCAGCCGGTGCGGTGAGGGGCTTCAGGCGGTCAGCAAAGCCGATGGATGCACCTTCCGGAAACGTTCGATCGGGAGCTCCATCCTCAGATAGTCGAAGCCGGCATTTGCTTCCGATCGATCGACGATCGAATATTTGACCATGCCCTCTTCTTCCGTGCGCCGTAACGGCAGGCTTTCGGCCGCCGCAAAGCCCAGCCGCTTGTAAAGGCCGATCGCTTTTTCATTGTGGGAGAAGACGTGCAGTTCGGCGGTTTCGACCCCAAGTCCGGAAAACATCCACTCCAGCAGTGCCATGCCGCAATGGAACATCAGGTTTCGGGTATCGCTCGCCCGGCCGCGGATGACGTTGTCGAATTCGGCCGAGCCGGGCCGGATGTTACAGATGCCGAAATTGCCGAACCGGTTTCCGCCTGGATCGCAAATGACGAATAGGATTCGGTCGGCGGCGGGCAGCGAGATGGTTTCGAGCCACCGCCGTGTGCGTTCCTCGGTGGCGCTAAACTGGGTGAGGAAAAACGGCATCGACTGGTTGCGCCACGTCGTCAGGTCGTCGATCAGGCCGGGATCGGCAAGCATTGACTTGTCGATGCATTGCAGGTCGCCGACGTGCCTGCCGCTATCGTCCCTGATCGGAAGTCGGAGCCGTATGGCGGGGTCCGCATTGTCCTTGAGGCTGACGATATCGACCTGCGTCATGAACGACTATCCCTGTTTGTCCGCTCATGCCTTGCGGCAGATGCAGTAGCCGCCCGGCGAGGAAGACAGCACGAGCTTGCCGTTCAGAACCGGATCGACTTCGAAGCGGTCGGTTTCCGCCAGATAATCGGTGACTGCCTTCAGCGGCTCGTTGCCGCGCAGCCAGACCTTGGAGCGCTTTGTGAAGGCCTGTTCCTCGGTCAGATGGCCGATGAGCGTATCGGCGACGACGAGGTAGCAGCCTTCCGTCACCAGCGGACCGTAGGCGCGGCATTCCGCCAGAACATGCTCGTAGGAATGGTCGCTGTCGAGCACCACCATCACGCGGGCGCCCGGCGGGATCTCGGCCTTCACGGCGGCAAGCACGTCGTCGTCGACGGAACCGCCCTGGATCATCTTGATCCGGTTCGACATCGGATGGGATTCGATCGACTCGCGATTATGGGCGCGGATGTCGATGTCGACGCCGACAACCTTGGCCTTGTCGTTGCCCATGGCGGCGAGGATCGATGCCATGAAGATCAGCGAGCCGCCGCGCGCAATGCCGGTTTCGATGATGACATCGGGCTTGGTCGCCCAGATGACTTCCTGGGTCGCCAGGATATCGACCGGAAGCTGGATGATCGGCACGCCCATCCATGACCAGAGATAGAAATAGTCGAACTTGTCGAGCCCGATCAGCGTGTTCAGCGATTGTTGGAAACTTGCCTCGTCCTTGCCGAGTGCAAGCGACATTTCCCGCTTGTGGGCTTCGAATTCGAGACGATCGTCCTTCGTGGTCATGACTGTTCTTTGTCCTTCGCTGTAGGGCTGTCTTAGACCGACTGCCGCAATGCCGTGCTGTTGTGATAGATCCGCCCGGCCGCCATATCGAGCAGCGTTGCCGCTACCCGGTCGATATCGGCTTCGCTCATGTCGTGATAGCTCGGCAGGTTGATCGCGCGGCCCGGAATGCTCCAGGCGTTCACGTTCTCGTGCCGATCTTCGAACATGGAGAGGCTGGAGAGGGGATAGAAGAAGACGCGCGCGTCGATATTGGCGGTCTCGAAGGTCTGCTGCATCATCTCGCGGGTAATGCCCGTCGACGGATGAAACACCGCGGTCGGCATCCAAGCGCCGTTGATCATGCCGGTGTATTCCGGGTTCATCGTGATGCCGGGCAGGGCCGAAAGCCGGATCATGTAGGAGGCCAGAATTTCGCGCTTGCGGTTGACGAGTTCCTCGATGCGCTCGAGTTGGGCGCAGCCGATGGCCGCCTGGATGTTGGACATCTTGTATTTGAAGCCGATCGCATCGGGCCAGAACTGCTTCGTCTGTCCGCGAGCCCGGCCGTGATTGCTGAGCGTCAGCACCTTTTCGTAAAGGGCGGCGTCATTGGTGACGAACATGCCGCCTTCGCCTGTCGTTAGCGTCTTGGTGCCGTGGAAGGAGAAGGTGCCGAATGCGCCCATCGAGCCGGCGCGGCGGCCGTGCCAGACGGAGCCGACCGCTTCAGCCGCATCTTCGATCACCGGAATGCCCGTCCTCTTGCCGATTTCCAGCAGCGCATCCATGTCGCAGAGGTTGCCGTAGAGATGCGTGGCGATAATGGCCTTGGTCTTCGGCGTGATATGGCGCTCGACCTCTTGAGGGTCAATGCACCACGTGTCGGCAAGCACGTCGACAAAAACGGGTATTGCGCCGAGATGGACAATCGGGGAAACAGTCGCAACCCAGTTCGTATCGGCGAGTATCACTTCATCGCCGGCGCCGACGCCGAGCGCTGCAAGCCCGATGTGCATGGCGCCGGTGCAGCTCGAGGTCGCGATCGCAAAGCCGCTGCCGAGATAGGTTTTGAAGTCGCGTTCGAAGCGGTTGAGATAGTCGTAGCAGCGCGCGCCCCAGCCGGTGGCGGCGGCATCGGCCGCATAATCCGTTTCGAGCTGGGTGATCGAAGGCTTGGTGTAGAAGATCCTGTTTGTCATGCCGCTAATTTCTGTTGAATTGAAATCAAGACGCAGGCGCCCGCCACGACGCTAGTTTTTGAAGCTGGCGCGAGGCTCACATGATGATGTGCCGGGCGACATCGTGCTGGTGGAACACGAGATTGGGCAGGTTCAGCGCGTTTCTGAGATAGGCTTCGCGGTTATAGGTCGGGATGCAGATGCTGAGTTTGATACCGCTCAAAGGCTTGTCTCCTGGCCGTAGCTGTCAAGCGCGGCGTCGCGCTCGCTGATGATGCTCGGCGTGAACGGCCAGGCGATGGAAAAGGCGGGATCGTCCCAGCGGACGCCGCGGGCAAGCTCCGGCACGTAGGTTTCCGACATCTGGTAGAAGAGCTCGCAGTCGTCTTCGAGCGTCAGGAAGCCGTGTGCGCATCCGGCAGGTATGTAGAAGGCGTTGTGGCTGGTGGCATCGAGCTCGACGGAGGCCCATTTGAGATAGCTCGGCGAATCCGGCCTCAGATCGAGCGCCACGTCAAAGACCCTGCCGCGCGTGGCGCGCACCAGCTTGATCTCCGGCCGCGGTTGGGCTTGGTAATGCATGCCGCGCAGCGTCCCGCGCCTGTGGTTCTGCGAGACATTGCACTGCGGATAGACGGGCACGAGACCCTGCGCCGCAAAGGTCTGCGCGTCGAAGGTTCGTGCGAACATTCCCCGGTCGTCGGAGCGTACGTCGACTTCCACGACAAAAGCACCCGAAACCGCGGTCGGAAGGAATTTCATCCGAGCACCGTCAGTTCCGGCACGGCGACCGCGAACCGTCCGCCCCAGGCGCCGATCCTGCTGTTGGCCGCAACGACCTCGTTCTTGATGTTCCAGGGCAGGATGAGGACGTAATCCGGCTGCGTCTCGTCCATCTTCTCCGGTGCGAAAATCGGCAGTTTGCTGCCCGGCAGGAAATGCCCCTGCTTGTGCGGATTGCGGTCGACGACGTATTCGATGAGATCGGTGCCGACGCCGCAGAAATTCAGCAGCGTGTTGCCCTTGGCGGCAGCGCCATAGGCGGCGACCTTCTTGCCGCTGCGTTTGGCTTGTTCGAGGAAGGCGAGCAGGCCATCCTTGATCGGCGCCACGCGGCTCTGGAAGGCCTCGTAGATCTCGACCCTGTCGAAGCCGGCGGCGGCCTCCTCAGTGCGCACCTTGGCAAGGCCGTGGCCGGTTGCGTGAACCATGGACGTTGCGCGGCAGGCAAGCACGCGGAGACTCCCGCCATGGGTCGGCAATTCTTCCACGTCGAAGACCCTGAGGCCGTGCGCCGCGAACACCTTTTCGACGGCGAGCAACGACAGATAGTAGAAATGCTCGTGGTAGACAGTGTCGAACTGGATGTTTTCCATCAGCCGCAGCAGATGCGGGAATTCGACGCTGACGACGCCGTCCGGCTTCAGCACGGCCGAAAGCCCGCCGACGAAATCATTGATGTCAGGCACATGCGCCAGCACGTTGTTGCCGATGACAATGTCGGCGGCAAGGCCGCGGGAGACGAGATCGGCAGCCGTTTCCTTGCCGAAGAAGCGCGCTTCCGTGGGAACGCCGATCTGCCGCGCCACTTCCGCGACGTTCTCGGCCGGCTCGATGCCGAGCACTGGCACGCCGGCTCCGACGAAATGCTTGAGAAGGTAGCCGTCATTGCTCGCCACCTCGATCACCTGTGATGCCTCACCGAGGCCGAAGCGCTTGCGCGCCATGATCGTAAACTGGCGGGCATGCTCCACCCAGCCGTCGCTGTAGGAGGAGAAATAGGCATAGTGGCTGAAGATATCCTCCGGCGGAACGAAGGCATCGGCCTGCACCAGCCAGCATTCCGAGCAGACGAAGGCGCGCAGCGGATAGGATGGCTCGGGCAGTTTGAGCTGCTCTTCCGTAAGATAGGCATTGGCGAGCGGCGTCGAACCCAGATCGACAAAACGATGCTTCAGCGGAGCGTTGCAGAACCGGCAATTATGCGCTGTCATGATACTGTTTCCTCATAGGCCGCGATCTGGCCGAGCGAGAAGGCGCGCATGTCGGCTCCCTCGCGGTTGGCCTTGTACCAGGCGGCTGTCCAGTCGATTGTCTGCTTCAGGCCGAGGCGCGGACGCCAGCCGATGGCGGAGAGCGCCAGTGCCGAACTCAAGGTAAGGGCAGGCGCTTCCGGCAGATGTTTTCCCGGCGCGGGCTTCCAGACGTCGTTCACGCCATGAGCAAGGCCGAGCGCCTCGGCAAGTTCGCAGACTGTCGCGAAGCTCTGCGGGTCTGGGCCGAAATTGAGTGCTTCGGGCAGCTCCTGCTCGCCGGCAAGTGTCAAAGCCTCGGCGAAGGAGAGATAGCCGCCGAGCGGTTCCAGCACATGCTGCCAGGGGCGGATCGCTTCGGGATAGCGCAGCAGGATCGGCTGGCTGCTTTCGAAGGCGCGGATGAAGTCCGGGATCAGCCGATCTTTCGACCAGTCGCCGCCGCCAATGACATTGCCGGCCCGCACCGTCGCAAGCCTGATATCGCGCCCCTTGAAGAAGCTGTCGCGGTAGCTCTGGACGACGAGTTCGGTGCAGGCCTTGGAGTTGGAGTAGGGGTCCTTGCCGCCCAGCATATCCGTCTCGACGAAGGGAACGCCGCTGCCGTTATTGGCATAGACCTTGTCGGAGGTGACGACGAGAGCCGTCTTGACCGAGGGCGTTTCCCGCACCGCGTCAAGCACGTTTGCCGTTCCCATGACATTGGTCGCGAAAGTTTCGGTCGGGTTTTCATAGGAGCGCCGCACCAGCGCCTGCGCTGCCATGTGGATGACGATTTCAGGCTCGAAATCGATGAAATGCTGCTTGAACGTCGCCGCTTCGCGGATGTCGGCAATGTGATGGCCCTGTCCGTTCCAGGGCGCAAGTCGCCCATAGAGCGAGGGATTGGTCTCGGGTTCGAGCGAGACCGCCGCCACTTCCGCACCGAGCTTTTCCAGCCACAACGACAGCCAGGATCCCTTGAACCCCGTGTGCCCCGTCAGGAACACGCGCCTGCCATTCCAGAAGTCCGTCAGGCCCATAGCTTCCACGGTGCCTTTCCGGAACTCCAGAGCTCCTCGAGCTGGTTGCGCTCGCGCAGCGTGTCCATCGGCTGCCAGAAGCCGTCATGCTTGAAGGCGGCAAGCTGGTTGTTGGCGGCGAGCCATTCCAGCGGCCCGGCTTCCCAGATCGTGTCGTCGCCAGGGATGAGATCGACCACCGAAGGGTCGAGCACGAAGAAGCCGCCGTTGATGCGCTGGCCATCGCCTCTCGGTTTCTCGACGAAGGAGGTAATGAACTGTCCTTCGATATTCGTGGCGCCGTAACGTCCGGGTGGGGTTACCGCGCACATCGTCGCCTTGAGGCCATGGCTGCGATGGAAGGCGACTTCGCCGGCGATATCGATGTCGCCGACGCCGTCGCCATAGGTCATGCAGAAGGGTTCCCCTGGCGTAAGATGATCGCGAATGCGCCCGATGCGGCCGCCGGTCATCGAATGCATGCCGGTATCGACCACTGTCACGCGCCAGTTCGGTCGTGTGCCGCCGTGGTAGTTGATGCTGTTGGAGGCGAGGTCGACGGTGATGTCGTTGTGGTGCAGAACAAGGTTTACGAAATATTCCTTGATCAAATAGCCCTTGTAGCCGGCGCAGATGATGAAATCATTGAGCCCGTGATGGGCATAGATGCTCATGATGTGCCAGAGGATAGGCATGCCGCCGATTTCGACCAGAGGCTTGGGTCGGATACTGGTCTCCTCGGCAAGACGAGAGCCAAGGCCACCGGCGAGAATTACGACTTTCATCCCAAGCGAACTCCAGAGTGTCTAGTCAGGTTTCCCGACCACCCTCAGAGCCGCCCGGCTCTTTACAGGCGGAACGGCCGTATGTTCATCCTTGCCCCAGTATCCGATTTCGTTCTTGTGCGAGGCTTACGGGGGCATCGGAACAGGCAGCCGCGCGTTTCGCAGGCCGTGCGTTGAGCAATGGAACAGGCTCGCCGTTCGGGAATCCCGTTGGCCGAAGGCACGTCCTTCCAGTTTTACGAGGAGCGCCAAGCGGGCGCAATTGATCCGGCCAGAAGCGGCCGATCCTGATAGGAAAACGTCGGATACCGCCGGCCGATTGCCCCCGGCAAAGGCCCGGCGCGTCCGCCCGAAGAAAAAAATCCCACTTCGGAATCCCGAAATTCCCCCGCTTCGGGATCCCGAAATTCCCCGCCTTTCGTGGGCTGTCGCCGCCGAGAAACATCCAATGATTTCAGGCCCGCAGCCAATTTCGGGATTCCGAAGTGCTATATAGATTATGGTGGGAGTTCTCTACGCGCCGCCAAACCTTGGCCGGATCGTTGCGTCTAAGCCTCTAGATTAAGCTGGAGTGGAGTATCTGCCTCGGCGACCTTCGGCTTACGTTTGGTTGCCGCACGGCGTGGTGGTTTGGTGGTCTTCTGCAGAGTGTCGGAGCCGAACTCATCTGACTCGCCGCTGGGCAGCAGCGGGTAAGCAGCAAGCGCCGCGCCGGCAGAAGCTAGCTCAATGACCGGCTTGGTGCGCGGCATTTCAACGGCCGGTTCGGCAACGGACACCTCACGCTCCTTTGGTTGCTGGGGGTTGCCGGCTGCGGACGTGGCGTATCGGATCATCGTAAGACTCCATTATGTTCGCTATATGTTCACATTTTGGAGTGAGGGAGTCAATGGAGGCCAGCAATCTCCGGCGGGACGAACTTGAATCTATAATTCGGCTAACTCGGCTGATTCGGCCCAAGCGCTCACCCTGAAGAGATAGCTGCTTTGTGACGGGATCACGTTTGAAGTTGAGAGGCCGAGGCAGCCTTCGATCGAGAAGTCTTATGGGCTTATCGTCCTCGGTCGCGAAAGAGCCTTGCCTGCCTTTTGTCCCTGTAGTTCGATGAAGTTGTAGCCGACCCATGCAAAAGCATAGACGATCGGAACCGTAATAATCAGCGTTACCGCCCAGCGGGAAGGGTCTGTCATCGGATAATTCTGGATCAATGTGGCTATGACCGGCAGCATGACCAGAAGGTGAATCAGATAGGCGCCAAACGAAAGCTCCCCCAAGTGATGGCAGAATCTGTTACCCAGGAACGCGCCGACTGGGCGCGCAATGCCCGCCATCACTCTGGGCAACCTATCAACATGCACCAGTCCAAAGAACAAGGCGACGAGACAAACACGAACGGCTTGGTGGAGGACGGTCATAGCGCCACCAATCGGAATCAGGACCAAGAGCGTTGCAACAACAAATGCCAGATAAGCCGGCCTGTTCGGCTTCATCCATAAGGCGCCTGCAAGCAACATTCCTGCAGCGAAAACGTGCATTTTCATCGGCAGGAATGTTGGCATCGGAAACCGCACACCAAGTCGATGAACGGCTAGTGCGGTTACGACACTCAAGATTACGATGCCGACGATGCCCTTCAGCCACCCAACCCGACCAATGATGATCATCAGGAACGGGAGAGCCACGTAAAATTGCATCTCCAACCCGATGCTCCAATCCGGCAAGGCAGTGCGATACGCGTAGTGGGGGATGAGGCCGAATATAAATGTCAGGTGCGTTAGGTAGTTGGCGATGCTGCCGTCCACATAGCGCGTTGCTGCTTGCGGTGGTTTGCCGTTGAAGGCATCAATAATCATCCGGACATCGTAGAGGTAGGGACCTAGAGCGAGGGCGACCACCAGCAGGACATAGTACAAGGGAGCGATGCGGCAGAATCGCCTCGTCCAAAAAAATCGCCAGGTATCGGGCGATTCCCACGGCTCTCTATCTCTGCGCAACTGATAGTGAAACACCATCAGGAAGCCTGATAGCATGATGAAAAGGTCTACGCCGAGATCTGGGTCGCCAATGACCGGCACCTCGAAACCTGTCAAAAGGTGTGCATGACCGATCAAGACCCAAAGGGCCGCAATGCCGCGCATTCCATCCAAGCAGCCAATTCGGCCACCGCCTACGACGTTACCCATGTATTCTCCCGCTAAACATGTAGTCTTTGTGCATACCAAGGGCTGGATATGCAAGCGCGGGCGACGCCTTCAAAAAATTTTAGTCAATCCGGTTTTGCCTTGAGGCAGCGTAATATTATTATTGCTGAGCCAAATCTTTTGCCGGGAACGGCCGAGCGGGATGCGTCGTCATTTCATCGGCGCGGCTGTTGCGGCATCCAGCTCGAACCTCATCTGGTCGTAACAAACTAGTTTGCGCGAACCATCCGCCTGGGTGGCATTGAAGAACACACTGCAAAATCGGCGACCATCGAACTCGGTCACTTCGTCGTCGCTATTCGGAAGCCGAACCCTTTGCAGTTTCGATGTCGTGCCGTCCCCACATACCATCACTTGCCGCGCGGCATCCGGCCGACACTTTGTCTCGGGTCTGTCGTGCCTACGGTAGGTGATCTGCGAGCGTTGAAAAATTATATATGAGTGATCTTCAGAGAAGACGATAGGTAGGTAACAGCCTGAAAGAAGACCGGCGCCTAGTATGACGGCAGGAAGCGCGATGACCCAACCTAATTGTCTTCGCATATTGCTTACTTCGTCCCAAGTTAGCCATGGCCCGTGAAATCGTAGCACCATAGTGTGGGTCGGTGTAGCAGTCGAGAACGGCCACCCCTTTGAAAGGGTGAGTATTCAACAATTTCAAAGGAGATAAAATGGAATGGTGCCCAGAAGAGGACTCGAACCTCCACACCCTTTCGGGTACCAGCACCTGAAGCTGGCGCGTCTACCAATTCCGCCATCTGGGCGACGGAGAGCGATGTAAGGGGGTGGCTCCTGACTGTCAACTGGGTTTTTGAAGTTTTTCTGACAGTTGGCGAGAAAGCAGCCGATCACATGGGCGGGAGTGGCCCGAGGCGGGCATAGCGCTTCGGTGGTCACGCCCTATATAAAGGAAATATCGGAAGGAATGCCTCATGCCCGCTGCTCGAACGCTTCTGCTCGCCGGCCTTCTCGCCGTTCTCACGCCCGCCATCGCCGGTGCTGATTCGCTAAAGCTCGGCAAGCCGGGGGTTGGGCCGCTGAACACGGGCTCGACGCTCTGCGACTTTCGCGGCTGCTTCGGTTTCGGGCCGCAGCAATGGCATCGCCCCGCCTATGTCCAGCCGAACTACCGGCCGCGCGGCGCGACCGGGCCGACTTATTACCAGCCGGGGGCTGCCGGGCCGCCGCAGCTGACCTATGATCCGCCGCCGGTGCAAAGGGTGCAGCCGAAAGCGCGCGACATGAACAGCCATGCCGCCTGGTGCAGCAACGAATACCGCTCCTATAATCCGCGGACGGATCGTTTCCTCACCTATGAGGGAATCTACAAGACCTGCCGCTCGCCCTACCGCTGAGCCGTCAGCTTTCGAGCGAGGCGCGGTCGACATGGCCGAGATCTCGGCCGGGCTCGACGATGTCGCGGACCCGCTGTTTCAGCTCCTTCGGCCCGGGAAAGCCGCCGTCGCGCTTGCGCTCCCAGATCAGATCGCCATTGACGCGGATCTCGAAATTGCCGCCGGTGGCGGGGATCAGCGCCACTTCGCCAAGACTGTCGGAAAAAGTATGCAGCAGTTCCTGCGCCATCCAGCTGGCGCGGAGCAGCCAGTTGCACTGGGTGCAGTAGAGGATCGTGACGCGGGCTTTCTCGGTCATGGCGATATCCTTTCGTTTGTTGAGATTTAAGGCCTGTTGCGTGCCGGCGCAATCGCTTCGAAGAAGCGTCTTGCGTGCCGTCCTCCGGCATGGTCTTTTCCCGTGGTCGGCCATACCGGGAAGAGCCCATGCGCGTCGCAGTCATCGAAAACATGCGGAATACCGGCCTCGGCGCGCTTGCCGCGGCCCTCGACGAGGCGGGCGCGGAGATCGACTGGTTCCGGGTGTGGCAGGATGGCGTCCTGCCGAAAGATATATCCGGCCATGACGCGCTGGTCGTTCTCGGCGGCGAGCAGAGCGCGCTGGATGACGAAACACACCCCTATCTGCCGGAACTCGTCCGGCTCACCCGCCGTTTCGGCGATGCCGGCAAGGCGGTGCTCGGCATCTGCCTCGGCAGCCAGATCCTCGCTCGCGCCTATGGCGCCGACAATCTGTTGGGCGCCGCCCGTGAATTCGGCTGGCACAAGATCGGCGTCACCGGCGAGGGCCGGGCCGATCCGCTGCTGTCGGCGCTTGGCGGCGAGTTCACCATCTTCGAATGGCATGCGGATACGTTTTCGCTGCCCGGGGGCGCGGTCCGTCTCGCCTCGAGCCCCGTTGCCGAGAACCAGGCCTTCCGCATTGGCCGCGCCGTCTATGGCACCCAGTTCCATTTCGAGGCCAATGCAGCGGTTGTCGAGCAATGGAAGGCCGAATTCCCCGATACGATTGCGCGCATTGCGCCGGGCTGGCTGGAAAACCATGCAGAGCTGGCGGCAAGGCATGCCGGTGCAGCCGATGCCGCGGGCCTTGCCATCGCACGCGCCTGGGTCAGCCTGATTGAGCGGGAAGAGGTCGAAATGCTGTCGCAGGCCTCGGCGTGAGGGGCGATGCGATGCCGGCCAGCGAACGCGAGAAGATGGCGGCAGGCGAATGGTATTGCTGCCTCGATGACGAACTAGATCTCCTGCGCCGGCAGGCACGCTTGGCCGTCCACGCGCACAATACGCTGCCGCCGGATGAGCGCGGCGCGATGGCGCCGGCCCTGAAGGCGCTCTTTGCGCAGGCAGCACTTAATGTCTTCATCGAAGCACCGTTTCACTGCTCCTACGGCATCAATATCACTCTCGGCGAACGCGTCTATTTCAATGCCGGCTGCACCATCTTGGATTCCGGCCGGGTGAGCATCGGCGACCGCAGCATGTTCGGCCCCGGCGTGCAGATCTATTGCGCCGAGCATCACAAGGATCCGGCACTGCGCAGCACAGGTATCGAGATCGCCAGGCCGGTCACCATTGGCAGCGATGTCTGGATCGGCGGCAGCGCCATCATCCTCGGCGGCATCACCATCGGCGACGGTGCAATTGTCGGCGCCGGTGCGGTGGTGACCAGGGATGTGCCGGCCGGCGCAACCGTAGTCGGCAATCCAGCCCGCATCCGCTAACGCCGGCAAGACCGCCATTCCGCGATGATCTGCCATCTCGACAGCAGCGATCATTCCGCTAGATGAGAGGACAAACGGGAGGGAAGCATGAGCGAACTGAATTTACCCATGGAAGGCGGCTGCCGTTGCGGCCGGGTGCGATTGAAGGTCAGCGCCCCGCCGCTGCTCACCATGGCCTGTCATTGCACCGGGTGCCAGAAAATGACCGCGAGCGCCTATTCGCTGAGTGCGGCCATCCCCAGCGAAGGCTTCGAGGTCACACAAGGCGAGCCTGTCATCGGCGGCCTGCATGGCGTCACGAAGCATTATTTCTGCCCGCACTGCATGAGCTGGATGTTCACCCGCCCGGAAGGCATGGACTGGTTCGTCAATCTGCGCGCGACCATGCTCGACGACCCCAGCTGGTTCACGCCTTTCATCGAGACGTGGACGAGCGAGAAGCTGTCATTCGCCGAGACTGGCGCGGTGTACAGCTATGAGGCGCTGCCTGCGATGGACGCGTATGAGGGGCTGGTGAAAGAGTATATGGCGCGGAGTTGATCTCAGAAGCCCTGGAAGACAAAATCGACGGCAGCGATAATGCGATCGCTGTCGGCGGTAAGATCCGCCACCGCTTTTCCAATTTCCGCGGTCGGGACCGATGCCATACGCTGGGTGGCCATGACATAGGTTTCACCCTCAATAGGAAAGCGTGGGTTCAGTCGCGAGATCGACCAGCTCAGTTCCTGCACTGGATGCAACGGAACCATGACGCGCGAAGGCAGATCGTCGAGCAGATTGGCCTGAAGATCGATGGCCAGGAGATTGCCGCTTTTAAGGTGATAGACGTGAAAGCGTGCCACTAGAGCATTCCAGGAAAAGTGCGAAGCGGTTTTCCGTCAGGAATTGCGTAAAAGCAAAACTTAGAGCGGTTCTACGCTTCCGTGAACGTTGAACCGCTCTAAAACTGACGGTATTTGGCGAAGGGCAAGCCGTGCTTTTCAACATATTCGTTTTCCAGACGGATAGCCTCGGCGTTCTCGATACGCCAAAGCCGCTCGCGCTCCGCCTTTATGGCCTTTGCAATGCCGTCCTCCGCCGCCCGGGATATGTTGATCTGGAGCTCGCGCGCCTGGGAGACGAGACCTTCGTCAAGAGATAGGTTCGCTGCTTTTCTCGTCTGCTGAGCCATAACGATCTCCTCAATCTTATGCGCAGATGATATGCGCATAAGATGACTTTGAGAAGCGTTATTCGTCGCCCATCTTCAGCGCTGCGATGAAGGCTTCCTGGGGAATCTCCACCTTGCCGAACTGGCGCATGCGCTTCTTGCCGGCCTTCTGCTTGTCGAGCAGCTTGCGCTTGCGGGTGGCGTCGCCGCCGTAGCATTTCGCGGTCACGTCCTTGCGCAGCGCCGAGATCGTCTCGCGGGCAATGACGTTGCCGCCGATCGCCGCCTGGATCGGGATCTTGAACATGTGCTTCGGGATCAGTTCCTTGAGCTTCTCGCACATGTCGCGGCCGCGCTTTTCGGCCGCCGTCCGGTGCACCATCATCGACAGCGCGTCGACCGGTTCGCCGTTGACGAGGATCGACATCTTCACGAGGTTGCCCTCGCGGTGGTCGGTGAGCGTATAGTCGAAGGAGGCATAACCCTTCGAGATCGACTTCAGCCGGTCGTAGAAATCGAACACGACTTCGTTGAGCGGCAGATCGTAGGTCAGCATCGCGCGCGTGCCGACATAGGTAAGCTCGATCTGGATGCCGCGCCGGTCCTGGCAGAGCTTCAGGATGCTGCCGAGATAGTCGTCGGGCGTCAGGATCGTCGCGCGGATCCACGGCTCGTGGATTTCCGAGATCTTGACGACATCGGGCATGTCGGCCGGGTTGTGCAGCTCACGCTCCGTGCCGTCGGTCATATACATCTTGTAGACGACCGAGGGTGCGGTGGCGATGAGGTCAAGGTCGAACTCGCGCTCCAGCCGTTCCTGGATGATTTCGAGATGCAGCAGGCCGAGGAAGCCGCAGCGGAAACCGAAGCCGAGTGCCGCCGACGATTCCATTTCGAAGGAGAAGGAGGCGTCGTTGAGGCGAAGCTTGCCCATGGCGGCACGCAGATCCTCGAAATCGGCGGCATCAACCGGGAAGAGGCCGCAGAACACCACCGGCTGGGCCGGCTTGAAGCCCGGCAGCGCCTGGGCTGTCGGCCGCTTGTCCTCGGTGATCGTATCGCCGACGCGGGTATCGGCCACTTCCTTGATCGAGGCAGTGATGAAGCCGATCTCGCCGGGGCCGAGGCGGTCGATATTGACCATCTTCGGCGTCAGCACGCCGACGCGCTCCACCTGGTATTTCGCATCGGTGCCCATCATCCGCACCGTCTGGCCCTTGGTCAGCACGCCGTCGATGACGCGGACCAGAACCATGACGCCGAGATAGGCGTCGTACCAGCTGTCGACGAGCAGCGCCTTCAACGGCGCCTTTTCGCCGCCGGGGCTCTTCGGCGCCGGCAGCCTGTGGACGATCGCTTCCAGCACATCGGGAATGCCGAGGCCGGTCTTTGCCGAAATCAGCACCGCCTCCGAAGCGTCGATGCCGATCACCTCCTCGATCTGTTCCTTGATGCGGTCGGGTTCGGCCGCCGGCAGGTCGATCTTGTTGAGGACGGTGACGATCTCGTGGTTGTTGTCGATCGCCTGATAGACGTTGGCGAGCGTCTGCGCTTCGACACCCTGGCTGGCATCGACGACGAGCAGCGAACCCTCGCAGGCCGACAGCGACCGTGAGACTTCATAGGCGAAGTCGACATGGCCGGGCGTGTCGATCAGGTTGAGAATGTATTTCTCGCCGTTGTTCGCCTGGTAATGCAGGCGCACGGTCTGGGCCTTGATGGTGATGCCGCGCTCGCGCTCGATATCCATATTGTCCAGCACCTGCTCGGACATTTCGCGCTCGGCAAGGCCGCCCGTCGTCTGGATCAGGCGGTCGGCCAGCGTCGATTTGCCGTGGTCGATATGGGCCACGATCGAAAAGTTGCGGATATGGGACAGCGGAGTGGTGGAATTGGTGCTCATGCGCGCCATATAGCAGCGCCGCCCCCTGCCGCAAAGCGGTAATTATCCCGCCGTTTACGCTATTTCGTCCTGTATCGGGCGCGTATCAGACCGGCCACGTCTCCAGCCGCCAGGCCGAATCCCAGAACATCCATTCATATTGCGAGGCGCGCACGAAGACATCGGTCATTTGCGCGCGCTCTACCGGCGATGCGGCGCGGGCGGCGATGTCGGTCAGCGCGATCACCTCGCGGGCACCGGCCGCAAATTGTGGATCGCCATAGGTGTTGATCCAGGCCTGGAAGGCATTGCCCTCGATAACAGGCCGGTTCTTGATCGCTTCGCCGACATGCCAGTAGATCCAGAAGCAGGGAAGGATGGAGGACAGCGCCACCGCGTAGGAACTGTGATAGGCGGTGGCAAGCAGGAAGTTCGTATAGGCAAAGCCGGCAGGCGAGGGCTCGGCTGATGTGACGTCCGCAGACGTGATGCCGAATTGGGTGAGGAAGCCGGCATGCAGGCCCTGCTCGACGGTGATCGCCTTCTGCGCCGAGCCGAGGAAGCGCAGGACCTGCGCATTGTCGGGCGCCTTGGCCGCAACGATCGCCAGGCATCGCGCATAATGCTTCAGATAGAGCGCATCCTGCAGGATGTAGTGCCGGAAAATTTCCGGCGGCAGCGTGCCGTCCGAAAGGCGCTGCAGCAATGGCAACGCCTCGATCTCGGCCATGATGGGCGCGATCCTGTCCCAGGCGGCAGCCGTGAAGCTTCCTGTCAGTTCCGTGCTCTGTGTACTGGCGTCCATCACTCTCTCCTCGGATTACGCCGCCATATAGGGACGGCGCAGCGGCGAAAGCAAGGCGCGCTTGGCCGCTTTTTGTAGCCACTTGATTCCATCATCAGATACTGTATTTCTCTTATAGTGGAATCATGGGACTGGAAAATGGAACCGGAACTCGAACAGGCGATCGGCATCCGCATCCGCACGCTACGGCAGGAAAAGGCTCTGACGCTCGATGATCTGGCTGCGGCCTCCGGCGTCAGCCGGGCGATGATCTCGCGCATCGAGCGGGCGGAGGCGAGCCCGACCGCCTCGCTGCTGGCAAGGATCTGCGCCGCGCTCGGCCTGTCGCTGTCGGCCTTCTTTGCGGAAGAGGGGCAGGCCTCGCCGCTCGCCCGGAGGCAGGAGCAGCAGGTCTGGCGCGATCCGGAGACGGGATATATGCGCCGGTCTGTTTCACCCCCGGGCACGGCTTCCGATGTCGATATCGTCGAGGTCGAATTCCCCCCTGGCGCCCGCGTCAGCTTCCCCCCGCATGCGAGCGCCCATGGCATGACGCAGCATATCTGGCTGTTCGACGGCGAGCTGGAGATGACGGCGGCTGAGATCGTCTACCGGCTGCGCCCGGGCGATTGCCTCTTCATGCCGGTCGGCGAGGGTCACGTCTTCCACAATCCCGGCAACGCGCCAGCACGTTATTGCGTCGTGCTCGATCGCGGCGGCCGATAGAAGCATTCATTTCAGGAGAACAGCATGCCCGCTATTCGTACCCTTTCCGCCGAGGAGGCCCGTGCTGCCATTCCGGCTCTATCGGAAGTACTTGTTGATTGCGTCGCTGGCGGCGCCTCCGTCGGCTTCATGCAGCCCTATGGGCCTGAAGATGCCGAGCCCTATTGGCGCGATGTCGCCGATGCGGTCGCCACCGGCGCCAACCTGCTGCTGGTCGCTGAACTCGACGGCAGGATCGTCGGCACGGTGCAGGTGGGTGCCGCGCAGATGCCGAACCAGCCGCATCGCGGCGACCTGAAGAAGCTGCTGGTGCACCGCTCCGCCCGCGGCAAGGGCCTCGCTAGGATGCTGATGGAGGCTGCCGAGCGCGAGGCGGCAAGCCGCGGCAAGACCCTGCTCGTGCTCGATACGGCAACCGGCAGCGATGCTGAGGCGATCTATCCGCGCCTGGGCTGGCAGCGTGTCGGTGTCATCCCCGATTACGCGCTGTGGCCGGAAGGCGGTTTCTGCGCCACCACCCTCTTCTACAAACGGCTCGCCTGATTGCGCCGGCGCCGCTCATGCCGGCCTGGCGAAGACAGGAAGCGCGCCGCCAAGCGTCGCGCCCGCCGTCCATTGCGCGGCATTCCAGCCGAACTGCCGCGCCGCTTCGATATTCACCGCCATATCGTCAATGAAGGCGATTTCGCCGGGCAGCACGCCGGCCCGCTCGGTCGCCAGCCGGAAGAAGTCGGGCGAAGGTTTGCTGTGCCCGAGTGCGGCGGAATAGATGATGTCGTCGAAATGCGCGTTAAGGCCGATCTGCTCCATCAGGTAGCGCGCCCGCCTATGCTCCTGGTTGGTCGCCAGCAAAAGAGTGATGCCGCTTTGCCTGAGCGTAGCGAGTTCTTCCAGCAGATTGCGGTCGAGGCGGGAATCGTTCTCGAACCAGTAATCGATCAGTGCTTCGGCGCTGAGATGGGGCGCGATCTTTGCGAGA
>NZ_VSZV01000354.1:0-20098 GCF_008919455.1 Rhizobium sp. PEPV16 | reverse complement strand
CTGGAAGAATTCCTGCTGCAGCAGGTCGACACGCAGCCCGAGATCACGTTCCAGATAGGTGAAGAGAGGCAGGCCATCGGTCGGACGACCATGAATGAGCACGCCGTCGACATCGACCATCAGCACTTTCATGCGGAAAATTTCCTCGTTCTCAAAACACCGGCGAAGGTGGCGTCATTATTCCAGACGATCAAGGCCCCGCGCCGCTTTTTTGTCAGGGCCGAGCCGTGTAAATCTCCATTGTCAATCAAGGACAGGATCTGAAATGCGCGTCATCTATTCCGAGGATCACAAGCTGCGCGATGCCAGGACTGAGCTGCACGCCGGTCAGCTGGTGACGCCCTTCGAGGCGCCGTTCCGCGCCGAATGGATCCTCGCGGCGGTCAAGGAGGCGGGCTTCGCCGACGTGGTGGCGCCCGATGCGCACGGGTTGGAAACGGCTCGAAAAGTGCATGATCCCGCCTATCTGGATTTTCTCGCCACCGTCTGGGACCGCTGGGTAGCGGCCGGTTTCACCGGCGAGGCGATCGCCAATTCCTTCGCTGTCCGTCGCACCAGCCAGCGTGTGCCCGACAATATCGTCGGTGCGATCGGCCACTATGCCAATGCCGCCGATACTTCGATCACCAAGGGTTCCTACGAGGCGGCGATCGCTTCCATGCGCTGCGCGATCACAGGCGCCGACTGGCTGAATGCCGGCAATCCTTTCGCCTTCGCGCTCTGCCGCCCGCCCGGCCACCATGCCGGCATCGATCTCTTCGGCGGCTATTGCTTCATCAACAATTCAGGTGTCGCCGCGCAGCGGCTGCTCGACCATGGTGCCAGGAAAGTCGCGGTGCTGGATGTCGATTTCCACCACGGCAACGGCACGCAGGATCTCTTCTATCACAGAGGCGATGTCTTCACCGCCTCGCTGCATGGCGATCCCATGCATGCCTTTCCCTATTTCCTCGGCCATGCCGACGAGGAAGGCGAGGGGGAGGGCACGGGCGCCAACCGCAACTATCCGATGCCGCCAGGCACGCCCTTTGATGTCTGGTCTTCGGCCCTTGCCGATGCGCTGGCCCGCATCAAGACCTTCGGCGCCGAGGCGATCGTCGTGGCCCTCGGTGTCGACACTTTCGAACGCGATCCGATCTCCTTCTTCAGCCTCACCTCCGACGATTTCACCCGCATGGGCGCGATGATATCAGCCGCCAGCCTGCCGGTGCTCGCCTGCATGGAGGGCGGCTACGGCGTGCCGGAGATCGGCCTCAACGTCGCCAACGTCCTCAAGGGTCTGGAAGCCTGATCACCGCCGATGACCGACGAGACCGTTCCATCCGATATCCCGACATCACGCATGCTGAGCTGGGCGCGCAATTCCGCTATCTATCGCCTCGAGCGGCGGATGATGACGGAAAAGCAGCTCTTTGACGCCATCACCCGCAAGGCAAAGGAGAAATTCGAAGGTATCAGCGCGGCGCAACTCAAGGCCATCGCCGATTTCGCGGTCAAATTTGCCTATGACAACAAGGTGCTCGACGACAGCGCCTATGCGGAGATCAGCACGCGCTCTGCCGTGCGCGGCGGTAAATCGAAGCGCGCGATCGCCCAGAAGCTTGCCGCCAAGGGCGTCGCCAGCGACAAGGTCGAGGCAGCACTTGAAGAGGCTGACGATCTCTATGCCGCAGCGATCTTCGCCCGCAAGCGCGCCTTCGGCCCCTTCCGCCGGGTCGAGCTCGACGAAAAGCGAAAGGCCAAAGAGCTTTCGGCCTTTGCCCGCAACGGCTTCAGCTTCGACATCGGCAGGAAGGTCTTCGACATGAGCTTCGAAGACGCCGAAGAGGTCGTTCTTGCCGGCCGTCGCTGATTTCCCATAAGAGCTTTTGCTGGCCGGATCGCGTCGATGACTGCCCCTCACCCTAACCCTCTCCCCGTAAAAACGGGGAGAGGGGACGTGCCTTGCGAGAGCGAGTGGGGAACGGAGAGGTCGCGGCATGGTCCCTTCGCCCCGCCTGCGGGGAGAAGGTGCCGGCAGGCGGATGAGGGGCTGCCGCCGGCGATATCCCGCACCGCCGGCCGTTCCTTGACGCCTCAGCATCAGCGCTCTTGATCCCGGCATGAAAAGTTTGAATTTGGTTCTCCCCTGTCTTCGGCTTAGAACGGCGCCAGGATCGGGGGGCCACATGGACATCAAGAATATCGAGACGAGGACGGATGGCGCAGCCTTGATTGCGCAGCCGGGCGTATCGCCGACTTCGGGCGGCTTGGCGGCCGGTGTCGCGATGTGCCTGATGTCGATGTCGTCGATCCAGTTCGGCGCGGCACTGTCTTCGTCAGCCATTGCGACCTATGGCGTTGCCGGCGCTACCTGGCTGCGGCTTGCTTTCGCGGCGATCATCCTTGCCGCTATCGTCAGGCCTTCGGTGCTGCGTTATAGTGGTGCCCAATGGCGGGCGACATTGCTGCTCGGCACGACGACGGCTGCCATGACGCTGTGTTTCTTCGCGGCGATCCAGCGGCTGCCGCTCGGCTTGGCGATCGCCATCGATTTCCTCGGGCCGCTCTCGGTCGCCGTCTTCGGTTATGGCCTGAGCTGGCGGCTCACCTGGCCATTGATTGCTGCGGCCGGCATTCTCTTCCTCGCCCATGACGGCGAAGGATGGGTCGGCAATCTCCCTGGCGTCCTCTTCGCTCTCGGCTCGGCTGTGGGATGGGCGGTGTATATCCTGCTGACGAAGAAGGTCGGCGCTGCCTTCAAGGGGCTGGAAGGCCTGTCGATGTCGCTGATCGTCGCTGGCCTCGTCGCAACTCCCTTCGGTCTTGCCGAGACAGGGGGCGCCTTCACGGTGAAGGGACTGGTCGAGGTTCTCGGCCTTGCCATCCTCGTGCCGCTCTTGCCCTACGCGCTGGAGATGGTGGCGCTGCGGCGCATGCCGTCGGCATCCTTCGGCATCCTGATGAGCCTCGAACCGGCGCTCGGCGCTCTCGCCGGTTTTCTGATCCTCGCCCAGCCGATGACCGCGTTGCAGATGCTGGGAACGGCACTTGTGGTGGCGGCCAGCGCCGGCGCCACCGCCTCGGCGGAAAAGGCCTAAGATTTCTTAGGCGAGTTTCCGCGCGGGATCGTCGAGCGCCGGATTATAGAAGAGCGACAGTGTCAGGCTTTTGGCGATCCGCTCCGCCGTTGCCATGAACCACGCCTTGGCTTCCGGCGTTGGGGCGATATCGTCGAGCGTCGCGGCAAACAGCGACAACCATTTCGGAAAGAGATCGGGCGTCAGGTTCTGGACACCCGTGTGCGCCTGCACCGGCTTGCCGCCATAGGCGCCGCTGCGGAAGGCGACGGCCGACCAGAAGCTCTTCATCTTCGCCATATGCTCCGGCCAGCGGCCGGACAGCTTGGCGTCGAACACCGGGCCGAGATCGGGATGCGTTAGCACGCGCCCGTAAAAGGTCTCGACCAGCCTGTCGATGAAGGCTGCGTCGACGCCCATCTCCCGCATCTCGGCCTCCGCCCTTTCGCGGATCGCCGCGACATGGGCAGGGCGGCCCTGAATCTCATTGTCCATTCCAAAACCCCGGCGCCGCGTGATGCGGCGCCCTCCCATATAGGTGTTTATCGCAGCGTGCCAAAGTCCTCCGTGCCGCTTGCGGCAATCTGTCAGTTGGCTTGCACGCGCACTTGACCGCTATCACCACGCTCTTTAGATTTAGAATAATTCTAAAGCTTGGAGAAAAGCATGCTGGCGCGATTTTTCAGATCCTCGAAACGATCTTTCGAGTCGCTGTCCGAGCAGGAGATTCTCGCCCTGGCGATTGCTTCCGAGGAAGACGATGCCCGCATCTATCTCGCCTATGCCGACGGGCTGCGCCGCGAATTTCCGGCGTCGGCCAAGGTCTTCGAAGACATGGCCGAGGTCGAGGATACGCATCGCAAATCGCTGATCGAGATCCATCGCCAGCGTTTCGGCGAGCGCATCCCGCTGATCCGGCGCGAGCATGTGCAGGGCTTCTACGAGCGCAAGCCCGACTGGCTCAGGGCAAACCTTTCATTGGATGCGATGCGGCAAGAAACCGAGGCGATGGAGGAGCAGGCCTATCGTTTCTATGTTGAGGCGGCAAAACGAACCTCGGACGCCTCGACGCGTGAGCTTCTCGGCGATCTCGCCCTCGCCGAACAGGGGCATGAGGATATCGCCCGCATGCTGGGCGACAAACATACGCCCGCAGACGTCAAGCACGACGAGGACGCGACGGTGCATCGGCAATTCGTGCTGACCTATGTGCAACCGGGTCTTGCCGGGCTGATGGACGGCTCGGTCTCGACGCTGGCGCCGATCTTCGCCGCCGCCTTCGCCACGCAGGATACCTGGCAGACCTTTCTTGTCGGTCTTTCGGCCTCCGTCGGCGCCGGCATCTCGATGGGCTTCACCGAAGCCGCCCATGACGACGGCAAGATCTCCGGCAGAGGCTCGCCGGTCAAGCGCGGCCTTGCCTGCGGCATCATGACGGCGCTCGGCGGCCTCGGCCACGCACTGCCTTACCTGATCCCGCATTTCTGGACGGCGACGATCACCGCCGCCATCGTCGTGTTCTTCGAACTGTGGGCAATCGCCTTCATCCAGAACCGCTACATGGAAACCCCCTTCCTGCGCGCCGCCTTCCAGGTGGTGCTGGGCGGCGGCCTGGTGCTCGGCGCCGGTATCCTGATCGGGAATGGGTGAGTTGCGGTCGGGCGCAGCCCGAGCAATCGATCCAGTGAATCGATTGCAGCAACGAACGCCCTGAGCTTAAAGCGAAGGGCCGGGAGACGGTGCGTCATACTGGGCATCAAGCCGGTCGGGCATAGCCCGAGCAATCGATCCAGTGAATCGATTGCAGCAACGAACGCCCTGAGCCAAAGCGAAGGGCCGGGAGACGGTGCGTCATCCTCGGCATCAAAGCGCTCCTTGTCTTCGCTTGCGCTCAGTGCACTCGCGGCTTCGCCGCTCACCCCCTCATCTGCCTACCGGCATCTTCTCCCCGCTGGGAGAAGCGGAGTCGTGGCGGCGCCTCGCTCCCCTTGCGGCATTGGTTCGAGAATGACACCCGTGCTGATTGCTCCCCCTTCTCCCCAGCGGGGAGAAGATGCCCGTTAGGGCCGATGAGGGGGGTGAGGAGCATAAGCGACGAACGCCTTGAGCGTAAGCGAAAGGCAGCCCTCCCTGTATAAAGAACCACCCGACAAAATAAAAAGGCCGGCAAAATCGCCGGCCTTTTCCAAATTCTCTATTGCAACCCCTAGCGCAGCGCGCCGACCAGGACGTCGCGGCCGTTCTCGATGGTGACCCAGCGGCCGGCATTGTAGCTCGACTGGCGCTTGACGAAGGAATAGGGGGTCCCGAACCACGGCTTGACGTCGGCGGCGAGGTTGTCGAGCACGAAATCGCCCTCGGCGGTGCGCAGCGTCAGCACCGCATGGCCTTCGCCGTCCGGCTTGCGCACGACGGTCATCAGCAGGTCGGCAGCCGGAAAGCCGCGCTGGATCAGCATGCGGCGCTTCAGCAGCGCAAAATCTTCGCAGTCGCCGGCGGTGGTCGGATAGGCCCAGACCTCATCCTTGCCGTAGATTTCCTTGTCGGTCATCGGCGTGATCGTGCGGTTGACCGTGGCGTTGATCGAACGCACGAGCGACCACTTCCCCGGGGTCATGGCAACGGGGCCGGCGTTGCGGTTTGCGCCGCATTCAATGCGGTGAATCTGACAGAAATCATAGTGCCCGATCGGCTGTGAGGTGGCATTGCCTGTCACCATGGAAGCATTTCTGCTGGGGGCTGGTATGGCGGCCGTCGCCATCGCAAACATGGCCATCATGGCCACAAAGATACCCTTGATCCGCACGCCCGCTCTTTCCTTGCATCGCCCTTATTTATTAACAAAGTGTTAATGGAGAGGGCCCAAAAGAGTCAATCGTTACTTCTTGGGAGGACCTTACGACCCGCCGATATGGTTAAAATGCAACGGGTTGGGGGACTTGCATCAGGCGAATTTATCCGCCTCTGCCGCTCAAACGGGCATCTGCCTATTTGTTGATGAACGGATGATGCCTTTGACGGCACTCAGGAGAAGCGCGATATCGCCGGGGCGGGAAAGGCGGTGGTCGCCGTCGCGGACGAAGGTCAGCACCACGTCGTCGGCGGGAAGATGTTCGACCAGTTTCATCGCATGCGCGTGGGGCACGTCGGCGTCCTTCATGCCCTGGAGGATATGCACCGGGCAGCCGGTTTCGATGATGCCGTCGAGCACCCGGTTCTTTCGGCCGTCCTCGATCAGCGCCTGCGTATAAATGTTCGGTTCCGGGCTGTATTGCGAACGCTCTTCGAAATAGCCACGCTCGGCCAGCGATTTGCGCTCTTTCGCCTTGAGGTTCGGCTCGATCAGCTCCGAGGTGAAATCGGGGGCGGGTGCGATCAGCACCATCCCTTCGAGCTTTGGGCCTTCGAGCGTCACGCCGTCCTGCCGCGCAAGCTCCTGCGCCAGCCTGAGCGCGATCCATCCACCCATCGACGAGCCGACAAGGATCACCCGATCGGGCGCGACATGACGGATGACGGCCAGCGCCTCCTCCAGCCAGCGCGAGATCGTGCCGTCGCGGAAGCTGCCGCCGGAAAGTCCGTGGCCGGAATAGTCGAGGCGGATGCAGGCGAGCCCAAGTTCCGCCGCCAGCCCATCGAGTTCCACCGCCTTGGTGCCGCTCATGTCGGAGCGGTAGCCGGACAGCCAAACAAGCGCCGGCGCGCCATTGCCGGCTTGCGCCGGGCGGACGAGCATGGCGATCTCACGCGCCGCCTCGCCCTCGCCGACCGTCAGGAACTGCGGCGCGGAATCGGGCATCTGATCGGACATCGGCGAAACTCCTGTTGTTTTGGCCTATAAAACAGATTCTTGGCAGGCTGACAGCGGGTGATTTTTCCGCTAAAGGATGATATTGACTCCGTTGCAGCGATGACGCGACACGTTTGTGCCCCTGATCGGGAGCGCGAGGCTGCAACGTTCCGAAAACAACGCGAGGAGAATACGACCATTCGCAGACCTTTTAAAACCGATGCGCCCGTGAAGGACGGACCGCGCTCGAACCGTGAAATCCGCATTCCCAAAGTTCAGCTGATCGGAGCTGACGGACAGAATGTCGGCATCGTGCCCACCGACCAGGCTTTGAAAATGGCGGAAGAAGCCGGCCTCGACCTCGTCGAAATTTCCCCCAATGTCGAACCGCCGGTGTGCAAGATCCTCGATCTGGGCAAGCTGAAATATGCCAACCAGAAGAAGGCTGCCGAGGCGCGCAAGAAGCAGAAGATCGTCGAAGTCAAAGAAATCAAGATGCGCCCGAACATCGACACCCATGATTATGAGGTGAAGATGAAGGCGATGGGTCGCTTCTTCGACGAAGGCGACAAGGTCAAGGTGACGCTGAAGTTCCGCGGCCGTGAAATGGCCCACCAGGAACTCGGCATGAAACTTCTGCAGCAGGTCAAGGCCGATACGATCGAGTTCGCCAAGGTCGAAGCCGAACCCAAGCTCGAAGGCCGCCAGATGATGATGGTGCTGGCGCCGAAATAAGCGCCAGGCAGTTTTTCGCCCAGGGCCGTCCGCAAGGGCGGCTTTTGTGCTTTCTGCCACTGTATTTTGGGAGCAGCGAAGATTCCTCCGCCGCCCCGTTGCACTTTCATGACGCTGCGGTTATAAGCGCGCGTCCGAACTGACCGGCAGGGCATGCCGTGGCAGTTTCGAATGCTTGCGGAACGGTTCGTCGCCGATGCCGCAGATCAACAACAAACGCTCCCGCACCTTGTTGCGACGGCCGGAGAACCGGACTTCGCAAGAAGGGCTTTTTTGATGAAGCGCGCAGGGAGGACAGAAGGAGTAGCAAAATGCCCAAGATGAAGACGAAGTCCTCTGCCAAGAAGCGGTTCAAGATCACCGCAACCGGCAAGGTCAAGGCTGCCGCTGCCGGCAAGCGCCATGGCATGATCAAGCGTTCCAACAAGTTCATTCGCGATGCACGTGGCACCATGGTTCTCGCAGAACCGGATGGCCGCAAGGTTATCAAGAATTACCTGCCGAACGGTCTCTGAGACTCGTCCGCGAACGCTAGATTTAAGGAGATCATGATATGGCACGTGTAAAAAGAGGCGTCACCTCTCATGCCAAGCACAAGAAGGTTCTGAAGGCCGCAAAGGGCTTTTACGGCCGCCGCAAGAACACCATCCGCACCGCCAAGGCTGCTGTCGATCGTTCGAAGCAGTACGCCTACCGCGACCGCAAGGTCAACAAGCGCAACTTCCGTGCGCTTTGGATCCAGCGCATCAACGCCGCTGTGCGTGAATCCGGCCTGACCTACGGCCGCTTCATCGACGGCCTGAACAAGGCTGGCATCGAAGTTGACCGCAAGGTTCTCTCCGACATGGCGATCCACGAGCCGGAAGCATTCGGCGCGCTGGTCAGCGCTGCCAAGAAGGCTCTTGAATACCTCAAGGAAGCCGGCACGGCGAACGAGTTTGAAGGCGCGGTCCGTTGAGCCGCGCGCGTTCGTAAGAACGCGCAAAAGCTGGCTCAACTGCTTTAAGTGGCGCATGTACCTTTCGAGCGGGCGCGCCCGCACGGGACATGCGCTACCAGCGCTTCCCAAGCTTTTGAATTTATGATTTTGGGAAACCCGCGCTGGTTTGGGCTAGCGCGGGTTTTTCTTTCTTTATATTCCTGGCGCCGGCCGGCGCCGCCTGCCTCCCGATCGCCCGCCTGATACTGGACGGAAAGAAGTGACAATGTCAGATATCGACCAGCTCAACGCATCGCTGCTCGCCGAAATCGCCGCCGCCGATGACGAGACGGCGCTCGAAGCCGTGCGCGTTTCCGCCCTCGGCAAGAAGGGCTCCGTTTCCGAACTGTTGAAGACGCTCGGCGCCATGACGCCGGAAGAGCGCCAAAGCAAGGGTGCGGCAATCAACGTCCTGAAGAACGCGGTGACCGAGGCGCTC
This sequence comes from Rhizobium sp. PEPV16, assembly GCF_008919455.1. Lineage (NCBI taxonomy): Bacteria > Pseudomonadati > Pseudomonadota > Alphaproteobacteria > Hyphomicrobiales > Rhizobiaceae > Rhizobium > Rhizobium sp. PEPV16. The sequence goes on along the minus strand of NZ_VSZV01000354.1, from coordinate 11,096 downwards.
ACTGCCCGCAAGACGACGCTCCGGCAAGCGGCGATCGATGCGCGGCTGAAGGCCGAAACCGTCGATGTCAGCCTGCCGGTGCGCTCCTCGCCGGCAGAGCGCGGCCGCATCCATCCGATCAGCCAGATCGTCGATGAGATCACCGCGATCTTCGCCGACATGGGTTTCTCGATCGCCGAAGGCCCCGATATCGAGACCGATTATTACAATTTCACCGCGCTGAATTTCCCCGAAGGCCACCCGGCCCGTGAGATGCACGACACCTTCTTTTTCAATCCTGACGAAAACGGTGAACGCAAGGTGCTGCGCACGCACACCTCGCCGGTGCAGGTGCGCACCATGGAGACGCAGAAGCCGCCGATCCGTATCATCATTCCCGGCAAGACCTACCGCCAGGACTCGGACGCTACCCATTCGCCGATGTTCCATCAGGTCGAGGGCCTGGTCGTCGACAAGAAGGCCAATGTCGCCAACCTCCGCTGGGTGCTGGAAGAATTCTGCAAGACCTTCTTCGAGGTCGATAGCGTGACGATGCGCTTCCGCCCGTCCTTCTTCCCCTTCACCGAGCCCTCCTTCGAGGTCGATATCCAATGCGACCGCTCCGGCCCGATCGTCAAGTTCGGCGAGGGCACCGACTGGATGGAGATCCTCGGCTGCGGCATGGTCCACCCCAACGTGCTGCGTTACGGCGGGCTCGATCCGGACGAATATCAGGGTTTTGCCTGGGGCATGGGCCTCGACCGCATCGCTATGCTGAAATACGGCATGCCCGATCTGCGGGACTTCTTCAACGCCGACGTCCGCTGGATGACGCATTACGGCTTCCGCCCGCTCGACATGCCGACGCTGTTCGGCGGCCTCAGCGCTTGAACGGAGTATTGGGACGATGAAATTCACGCTCTCCTGGCTGAAAGAGCATCTGGAAACCGATGCCGGCCTCGATGAAATCTGCACGCGCCTCACCGAGATCGGGCTGGAGGTCGAGGATGTCGACGACAAGGCGGCATTCAAGCCCTTCGTTATCGCCAGGGTCGTCTCGGCCGAAAAACATCCGCAGGCCGATCGCCTGAAGGTGTTGATGGTCGACACCGGTTCCGGAGCACCGGTCCAGGTCGTCTGCGGCGCCCCGAATGCGCGCGCCGGTCTCGTCGGCGCCTTCGCGGCGCCCGGAACCTATGTTCCCGGCATCGATGTGACGCTCGCCGTCGGCAATATCCGCGGCGTCGAAAGCCATGGCATGATGTGCTCCGAAAAGGAGCTGCAGATCTCCGACAGTCACGACGGCATCATCGACCTGCCGGACGATGCGCCGGTCGGCCAGAGTTATGCCGCCTATGCTCATCTCGACGATCCCCTCATCGAGATCAACCTGACGCCCAATCGGCCGGACTGCACCTCGATCCACGGCATCGCCCGTGATCTCGCCGCCTCCGGCCTCGGCACGCTGAAGACGCGGCCTGCGCCGTCCTTCGCCGTCGAGGGTGAGACGCCGGTGAAGCTGACGCTTGATCTCGACGATCCTAAGCTCTGCCCGGGCTTCGCGCTGCGCCTCGTGCGCGGCGTCAGGAACGGCCCGAGCCCGCGCTGGATGCAGCAGCGGCTGATCGCCATCGGCCTGCGTCCCATCAACGCGCTTGTCGATGTCACCAACTACATGACCTTCGATCAGGGACGGCCGATCCACGTCTTCGATGCCGCCAAGATCAACGGCAACCTGACCGTCCGCCGTGCCGCCGAAGGCGAGACGGTGCTGGCGCTCGACCAGCGCGAATACAAGCTGTCGCCGAACAACGTCGTCATCGCCGATGAAAACGGCATCGAATCGATCGGCGGCATCATGGGGGGCGAACATTCCGGCTGCGACGAAAACACCGTCGACGTGCTGATCGAATCCGCCCTCTGGGATCCGATGAACATCGCCAAGTCCGGCCGTGCGCTCGGCATCATCACCGATGCCCGCTACCGCTTCGAACGCGGCGCCGATCCGGACTATATGGTCCCCGGCCTCGAACGCACGACGGAACTGGTGTTGGAGCTTTGCGGTGGCAAGGCCGCCAGGGCAGAGGTCGTCGGCTACAAGGGTTACGAACCGAAGATCGTCGATTTCCCCTATTCGGAGGTCAAGCGCCTGACGGGCCTCGACGTCTCGAATGAGGAAAGCAACACGATTCTGACGCGCCTCGGCTTCACCGTCTCCGGTTCCGGCGAGCGCGTCTCCGTCGCCGTCCCCTCCTGGCGTCCCGATGTCGACGGCAAGGCCGATCTCGTGGAAGAAGTCATGCGCATTCATGGCGTCGACAATATCAAGCCGGCGCCGCTTGAAAGCCATGCGACCGTTAACGCCAAGATCCTGACGACGCTGCAGATCCGCAGCCGCCTCGCCAAGCGCGCGCTCGCCGCGCGCGGCATGCTCGAAGCCGTCACCTGGTCCTTCATTCCGGAAGACCAGGCAAAGCTCTTCGGCGGCGGCTCGCCCGCCCTCAAGCTTGCCAACCCGATCGCCGCCGAAATGTCGGATATGCGCCCGTCGCTGCTGCCGGGCCTGCTGTCTGCTGCCCAGCGCAATGCCGACAAGGGTTACGGCGACGTCGCGCTGTTCGAGGTCTCCGGCACTTATGAGAACGATCGGCCGGACGGTCAGCGCCGCGTCGCCGGCGGCATTCGCCGCGGCACGGCCTCGCTTGCCGGCGCCGGTCGCGCCTGGTCGAACGCCGCCAAGGGCGGCGGCAAGCCGGTCGACGTCTTCGACGCCAAGGCCGATGCGCTCGCTGTCATCGAAGCCTGCGGCCTGCCGATGGGCAATATCCAGATCGAGCAGGGCGGACCGGAATGGTATCATCCCGGCCGCTCCGGCACGATCAAGATGGGACCGAAGGTCATACTCGGCTATTTCGGCGAATTTCATCCGCTGACGCTGGAAACGCTCGACGTTTCCGGCGCTCTCTGCGGCTTCGAGGTCTATGTCGACGCCATGCCGGAGGCCAAGCGCAAGGCGACGCGCACCAAGCCGGCGCTCGAATTGTCGCCCTTCCAGCTGGTGCGGCGCGACTTCGCCTTCGTCGTCGACAAGGCGGTGGAAGCCGGCGCCATCGTCAAGGCCGCCACAGGCGCAGACCGCAAGCTGGTGACCGGCGTCAATGTCTTCGATATCTTCGAGGGCGCATCGGTTGGCGACGGCAAGAAATCGGTGGCGATCGAGGTTCAGATCCAGCCGGTCGAGCGCACGCTGACGGACGAGGATTTCGAGGCGCTGACGCAGAGGATCGTCGCCAGTGTTGCGAAATTCACCGGCGGTGTCCTTAGAAGCTGAGCTTCATCCAACGTCGCCAAATAATGGACCGGTCGCGAATGGCGGCCGGTCTTTTTCACCGATGCAGATGGAAGAGCTTGCTGACGATCGTCCAGCGGCCGTCGATCTTCAGCAGCGAGAGATAATCGGTAAAACGCATGCCGGCAAAATCGTCGGTGACCTTGACGCTTGCCGCCTCACCCTCGACATCGACACTCTGAATGTCCATGTAGGGTTGCGTGCCGGGCGGCGCCGGCTCCTCCTGCAGGATCGCGGCGATGAATTCGTCCCGCGTCAGCCATTCGACGGCATTTTCGTAATGGCCGATGATCGAGCTTTTCGGATGAAAGGCCTTTTTCAAGGCTGCCTCATTGGCGAAGGCCATGCCTTCGACATAGAGATGAACCGTCTGTTCGACTGCCTGCCTGTCCGACATATTGTCATCCCGTTCTCAGAGATGGCGTTAGATAGTTTCGCCAGCCCCGAAGGCAAGCCCGGCCGGTTGTGACCGACCGGGCTTTTCCAGGTTCAGATATTCGTCATGGCAAGGGAGGCGTCCGAATAGCGCTTGCCGGCGACCTGTCCGGCGGGGATCGCTTCGCTGAGTTGCTCGAGTTCCGCCGGGCTCAGCACGATATCGGCGGCGGCGGCATTCTGTTCGAGATGGTGAAGCTTGCGGGCGCCGGGGATCGGCACGATGTCGTTGCCCTGGCTCAACACCCAGGCCAGCGCCAGCTGCGCCGCCGTCACGCCCTTCTCGGCGGCAAGCCGCTCGAGCGTTGAGACGAGGGCGGCATTGGCGTCGAAATTTTCCGCCTGGAACCGCGGCACCTGCCGGCGGAAATCGTCGGCAGCGAGATCCTCCACTTTGCGGATCGCTCCGGTCAGGAAGCCGCGGCCGAGCGGGCTGTAAGGCACGAAGCCGATCCCGAGTTCGCGGCAGGTGGCAAGCACCTCCTCTTCGGGATCGCGCGTCCAGAGCGAATATTCGCTCTGCAGGGCAGCGATCGGATGGACCGCATGGGCGCGGCGAATGGTGGCGCTGCCGGCTTCCGAAAGCCCGAGCGCCCGGACTTTGCCTTCCTTCATCAGGTCCGCCATGACGCCGACGGTCTCTTCGATCGGCACGTTGGGATCGACCCGGTGCTGGTAGAAGAGGTCGATGGTCTCGATGCCGAGGCGTTTCAGCGAGGCCTCGGCGACCGCGCGCACATGCTCGGGGCGGCTGTCGACACCGGCGATGGCGGCAGCACCCGGCTTGCTGGCATCGATCTTGAAGCCGAATTTGGTGGCGATCACCACGCGGTCGCGGAATGGCTTCAGCGCTTTGCCAAGAAGAACCTCGTTGGTAAAGGGACCATAGACTTCGGCGGTGTCGAAGAAGGTGACGCCGAGATCGATGGCGCGATGCAGCGTCCTGATCGATTCCGCATCGTCGCTGGCGCCATAGGCAAAGCTCATGCCCATGCAGCCGAGACCGACGGCAGAGACGGTCAGATCGTTTCCGAGTTTCCGGATTTTCATGATGTGCTCCTCTGAGCTGATTTTGAGCCGCTGCGGTACCGACAGACCATATCGCGGCGCTATCAATCAGAAAATACATGCAGTTTCTAACAGGTTGTTCTATTATTTCGATCAATGAACAGAACACAGCTTTCGCAACTCGCCGTTCTCGCCGCCGTCTCGGAGCATCGCAGCTTCCGGGCGGCGGCGAAGGAACTCCTCGTCGCGCCCTCGGCCATCAGCCATGCGATATCGAGCCTCGAGGAAAGTCTGGGGGTGCGGCTTCTGGCGCGCACCACCCGCAGCGTCGCGCCGACGGAAGAGGGCCGGCTGCTGCTTGAAAGACTTCGTCCCGCACTCGAGGAGATCGACATTGCTCTGGAGGCCGTCCGCGATACGCGCGCCAAGCCGGCCGGAAACCTGCGCATCACCGCGCCGCGCTTCGCCTCCGATCTGCTGCTCGCTCCGCGGCTCGGCGACTTTCTCAACCTCTATCCCGATATCACCCTGGAGATCGCCAATGAGGACGGTTTCACCGATATCGTCAAGGAGGGTTTCGATGCCGGCATCCGGCTGGAAGAGAGCCTCGAGGCCGATATGATCGCCGTCAGGGTCTCGCCCAATCTGACGACGGTGATCGCCGCTTCGCCCAATTATTTCGAGCATCATCCGAAGCCGGAGCATCCGCGCGATCTCGTCCATCACCGTTGCATCAAGCGGCGCTTCACCAATGGCTCGATCTATCGCTGGGAATTCGAAAAGGACGGGCAGGAGCTTGTCGTTTCGGTCGATGGGCCGCTGATCGTCAGCGAGGACCGGCTGGCCCTGCTTGCGGCGCTGAACGGCGCCGGACTTGCCTATCTTTTCGACATGCGGGTCGATGACGAACTGGCGAGCGGCAAGCTTGTGCGGGTATTGGAGGATTGGTGCGCTCCCTATGCCGGACCGTTTCTCTATTATCCCACCCGGCGGCAGATGCGGCCGGCGCTACGCGCCTTCATCGATTTCTTCAGATACAGCGAGAAGGATACGGGCGGCCGGTAAGGAATGGAAACCGGGCCGCCCGTTCTCGTTAGGGCGCCTTATGCATCAGGCAGCCTTTGCCTTCTGGTTTGCCGCCGTGGTGGCGAGCTGAGAGAGGGTCTTGTCGGTGGCCGTTTCCTCCTGCAGCGTCTGATCCAGCAGACCGACGGCATCTTTGAGGCCGAGCGTCGCGGCCCAGGTCTTCAGCGTGCCGTAACGGGCAATTTCGTAATGTTCGACGGCTTGAGCCGCGGAGATCAAGCCGGCATCGAGAGCGGCCGTGCCTTTGAATTCCTCCATGATTTCCTCGCCCTCGGCGATAATGCCCTGGATGGCCTCGCAGGTCTTGCCCTGCGCGCGTTTGCCCATCAGCTCGAAAACCTGCTGCAGGCGCTCGACATGTACTTCGGTCTGCTCGCGGTGCTTCTCTAGGCCCGCCTTCAAATCAGGGGATTGGGCGGCGCGCGCCATCTTCGGCAGGGCGCGCAAAATCTGCCGTTCAGCAAAGTAGATGTCCTTCAGCGTGTCGTAGAAGAGATCTTCCAACGTCTTTTCCTTGGCCATTTTCTCAATCCTTGTTCTGGGGAAAACCGCGAATGCGGCGACACATTAAGAAGCGAAGATCGCGCTAATTGTTCCCGATCGATTTCGGGTGGACTGGAAATCGGTGCCGGGCGATGATTCCTGCCGTCGATGTGGGGGTAAGGTCATGCGAAAGCCGAATTCGATGAAGGGTCTGGAGGATCTCGGCCGCGTGCGGCTGTCGCAAAACTTCTTTCTTCGCGATTTCCTGCATTCCGAAATCGCCGATTTCCATCGCATCCCCAATATCCCCGAAGATCCCGATCTAGCGATCGAGGCGGGCAAGAGGCTTTGCGAGGAATTGCTGGAGCCACTGGAAGCGACGTTCGGGCGCCTGCACATCCGTTCCGGTTATCGTTCGCCCACGGTCAACAGGTTCGGCAACGAGAACAAGCTGAACTGTTCGACCAATGCCGCCACATCAGCGCATCACATCTGGGATATGAGGGATTTTGACGGCTGCATGGGTGCTGCCGTCTGCATCGCCGTGCCATGGATGATCGACCACTACCACGATGAAAGCGACTGGCAGCGGCTCGCCTGGTGGATTCACGACCACCTGCCTTATGCCTCGCTCTGCTTTTTCCCCAAGCTCTGGGCCTTCAATATTCAGTGGCACGAACGGCCGAAGCGGGTGATCCAGAGCTATATCAGCCCGCGCGGCATCCTCACCAAACCGGGTATGGCCAATTGGAAAGGCGATCATTCCGAATGGTATGGGAATTTTCCATCGCTCAAAAGGTGATCCTATAGCGGATATGGCCGTCGTTCTCGACATAGCTGTCATAGAGCGCTCGCGCGGTTCTGTTCTGCTCGCTCGTATGCCAGTAGAGCCGCGACCAGCCCTTGGCTCTGCAGGTCGAAACGAGATCGTCCATCAGCGCCCGCCCGACGCCTTTGCCACGCGCATCGGCATCGACGAACAGGTCTTCGAGATAGCAGTCCCTGCCGTGGATCCACGTGCCCTCATGGGTGAGATAGAGCGCAAATCCCATGATCCTGCCGTCGACGTCGGCGACACGCATCGCGATTGCCGACTCCGGATCGAAGGCCCGGCGCCATGTGGAATCCGTGATATCGGCATCGACCGTGACGTCATAAAAGGCGAGATAGGCCGCCCACAGTTCGCGCCAGCGGGCTTCGTCCTCGGGGCGGGCATCACGTATCGTCACGGTCATGGCGTCTCTTTCTTTCAGGCGCCGGCTTCGTCGAGCAGCGCCATCGCCTCATCGGAAAGCGCCAGTGTCGCCGATTTCGCCAGGCTTTCAAGCTGCGAAAGACTGGTCGCGCTAGCGATCGGCGCCGTCACGCCCTTCTTGCGCAGCAGCCAGGCGAGAGAAATTTCCGCAGGCTTGGCACCGGTCTCGACAGAAACCTTGTCGAGCGCGGCCAGGATGTGCAGGCCTTTGTCGTCCAGATATTTCGAAACCCGGCCCTCGCGTGCGCGGCCTTGCGTATCGGCCATGCTGCGGTATTTGCCGGTGAGGAAACCCGCGGCGAGGCTGAAATAGGTGATGACGCCGATGTCTTCTTTGACACAGAGATCGGCAAGCGGCCCCTCGAAGCTCGCGCGCTCATAGAGATTATATTCCGGCTGCAGCACATCGTAACGCGGCAATCCGGCCTTTTCGGCAGCGTCGAAGGAAGCCTGGAGGAGTTTAGCATCATAATTCGAGCAGCCGATGGCGCGGATCTTGCCCTGCTGCTTCAGCTTGGCATAGGCGCCGAGCGTTTCCTCGTGCGGCGTATCGTCATCCGGCCAGTGCGAGAGATAGACGTCGATATAGTCGGTCTGCAACCGGCGCAGCGAATCCTCGACCGCTTTCAGGATATAGGTCTCCTTCAGCGTCTTTCCCTGTCCCATGTCGGAGCCGACCTTGGTGACGATCACGGCCTTGTCGCGGGAGACCTTGGCTTGGCTTAGCCACCGCCCGATGATCTCCTCGGAATCGCCGCCCTTGTTGCCCGGAACCCACGAGGAATAGACATCGGCCGTATCGATCGTGTTCAGGCCCGCGTCGAAGAAGGCATCGAGAATGGCGAAGGATGTTTTCTCGTCGGCCGTCCAGCCGAAGACATTGCCGCCGATGACGATCGGCGCGACCGATAGACCTGTTTTTCCAAGCCGGCGCATTTCCATGACGCTCTCCAGAAGTGTGAAGGGATTGAAATCGCGGATACGGCAGAACGCCGCCCTGACCAAGTTAGTGCGATCCGCGCATCCGGGAAGGCAAACTTCCGTGATTTCAGGCCGCGCCATTGCGCCGCAGCCAAGGCCTGAATATGGTTCGCGGAAATCAGTTTGGGAGACTTGGATCATGCTGCGTTTCGGTATCATTTCAACGGCGAAGATCGGCCGCGACAATGTCGTTCCGGCGATCCAGGATGCGGAAAATTGCGTCGTCACGGCGATTGCCAGCCGTGATCTGACGCGCGCAAGAGAGATGGCCGACCGCTTCTCGGTGCCGCATGCCTTCGGCTCTTACGAGGAGATGCTGGCCTCCGACCTCATCGACGCCGTCTACATCCCGCTGCCGACCTCGCAGCACATCGAATGGTCGATCAAGGCGGCGGATGCCGGCAAACACGTGCTCTGCGAAAAGCCGTTGGCGCTGAAGGCAGACGATATCGACGACGTGATCGCCGCCCGCGACCGCAACCGGGTGGTGGTCAGCGAAGCCTATATGATCACCTATTCGCCGGTCTGGCAGAAGGTGCGCTCGTTGATCGACGAGGGCGCCATCGGGTCGCTCAGGCATGTGCAGGGCGCCTTCACCTATTTCAACCGCGACCCCGCCAACATGCGCAACGTCCCCGAGCTCGGCGGCGGCGGCCTTCCCGATATCGGCGTCTATCCCGTCATGGGCACGCGTTTTTCCACCGGCAAGGAGCCGCTCTGGATCCAGGCGATCACCGAGCGCGATCCGGATTTCGGCACGGATATCTATTCGAGCGTCAAGGCCGATTTCGGCGATTTCGAGCTGAGCTTCTATATCTCGACGCAGATGGCCAACCGCCAGGTCATGGTCTTCCACGGCACCGAAGGGTACATCGAGGTCAAGTCGCCGTTCAACGCCAATCGCTGGGGGCCGGAAGAGATCGAGCTTGCCGACCGCAGCCACACTGAATCGCGCATTTTCCGCTTCCAGGACAGCCGCCAGTACAAGCGGCAGGTCGAGGCCTTCGCCCGGGCGGTGACGAACGGCAAGGAAGAGATCGTCACGCTCGAAAATTCGAAGCTGAACCAGAAGGTGATCGATGCGATCTACCGGGCCAGCGAGAAGGACGGCTGGGAGGCAGTTTGATCACTCGGCGCGGAAGACGAAGCGCGAATAGCCGAAGAAGCTGAAGATCATCGAGGCGATGCTGGCGATCACCATGGCCGCCAGCGGCTGAAGCGCTGGCAGCGACAGCAGAAGGGCGGAATAGAGCCCGTAATTGACGAGTGCTGCCGTCACCCCGACCGAGCCGTATCGGAAGCCTTCGGCGGCAAGCGAACGGCCGGAGCGATCGAAGGTGAAGCTCCGGTTGAAAGCCCAGGTCGCGGCCATCGCGAAGGCGATCGCGATAAGCCGCGCCAGAAACGGCCCGAGCGGCGTGAGATGGAGCAGTGCCGACAGGATGCCGGCATCGACGAGGAAGCCGATGCCGCCGGCGATGGTGAAGCGGATGAGCTTTCTCATGCCGCATCCGCCTTGCCGGGACGCGCGCGCGATACCGGCCCAGCGTCGCTGAGCGGCGCCTTCAACGCGCTCGGCCTCTCCAGGCCCATATAATGGATACGGAGCTGTTCGGCGCGGGCGCGCGCGACGGAATCCAGGATGATGCCGGCGGTGAACAGCATGAAGGAGATCATCATCAGCGCCGTCGACAGCACCCAGGTCGGCATGCGGCTGACGAGACCCGTCTCGAAATATTCCGCCAGCACCGGCGCCATGAAGCCGAGGCTCACCAGCATGAAGGTGGCGCTGATCGCGCTGAAAAAGGCGAAGGGCCGGGTTTCCTTCATCAGCATCGCGAACATCCAGAGGATCCTGGCGCCGTCGCGGAACGTCGAAAGCTTGGAGTGCGAGCCTTCCGGCCGGCGGCCGTAGTCGAGCTCCAGTTCGCTGACTGGCAGCTTCAGCCGCGAGGCATGCACGGACATCTCGGTTTCGATCTCGAAGCCGCCTGATACCGCCGGGAAGCTCTTGACGAAGCGGCGCGAAAACGCGCGGTAGCCGGAAAAGATATCAGTGAAGTCGGGGCCGAAGATCATCCGGTAGAGCAGGTTGAAAAGCCGGTTGCCGAGCGCATGGCCCTGACGTCCGGCATCGGCGTGCACACCGCGCCTTGTGCCGACCACCATGTCGGCGCGCTCGGTCAGCAGCGTGCGCACCAGTTCCTCGGCATCCTCAGGCGCATAGGTGCCGTCGCCGTCGGCGATGATGTAGATGTCGGCGTCGATATCGGCGAACATGCGGCGCACGACATGGCCCTTGCCCTGACGCCGCTCGCGCACGACATGCGCGCCGGCAAGCATCGCCTGCAGCGCGGTGCCGTCGGTGGAATTATTGTCGTAGACGTGGATTGCAGCATCGGGCAGTGTCGCCCGGAAACCCCGCACGACAGCGCCGATCGTCGCGGCTTCATTGTAGCAGGGGAGCAGGACGGCAATATTCAGACTATCGGTACGCGATCGGGCCATGACTCTACTCGT
>NZ_VSZV01000237.1:0-16049 GCF_008919455.1 Rhizobium sp. PEPV16 | reverse complement strand
GCCCCAATTGTTTGGGGAAGTCATAGCCCCCAGCCAATCTCCCCCCCTGTGGGGGAGATGTCCGGCAGGACAGAGGGGGGTACCCAGCGCGCAGCCCCATCTTCTCCCTCACCCCATCTTCCCCGGATTGAATATGCCGGCCGGATCGAATTTCTCCTTCACCCGCCGCGACAGCATCGCCACTGCCTCGGGCTCCGGATGGAAGGCAGGTGTAACCGCCCTCGCCTCGCCGGATGCACGGATCAGCGTCGCGTGGCCGCCGCCGAGCGCCTTGATGTAGCGGCGGACCAGTTCGGCTTCGGGGCCTGCTTCCATGCGCATCCAGACGAGGCCGCCCTGCCAGTCGTAGAAGGCGTCGACGCCTGCCTCGAGGCGGAGCGCTGCGACCAGCTGCTGGCCGGTGCCGGGGGCGACCGAGACGCGCCAGACTGGTCGCGCGGTGCCATCGGTATAGGGCAGCACCTCGCGGATTTCCTGCCAGAGCCTGCGGCTCTCCGGCTGCTCCAGCCGCGTGACCGTGGCGAAGGCCGACATTGCCGCGGCAAGCTTTTCGATGCGCACGTCGACCGAGCCCGGCAGGCCTTCGATGCGCAGAACTGTCGCCTCGCCCTCGGGCAATTTGCCGGCGAGGAATTTCCACGTCACCGTCAGCGGCAGGTGGGCGGCACCCGAGACTTCAACTGGCAGGGCCATTGCCGCCGCCATGGCGTTTGCCGCCTCGGCGTCGTTGAGGCCTGATAGCACCACCGTCCGTTCCGTCTTCGGGCGCGGCGGCACACGGAAGGTGACTTCGGTGAGGAAACCCAGCGTGCCATGCGAGCCGGCAATCAGTTTGGCGAGGTCGAGGCCGGTGACATTCTTCATCACCCGGCCGCCGGCCTTGATGATCTCGCCCCTGCCGTTGACGAAGCGCACACCGAGCAGGCTGTCGCGGGCGGCACCTGCGATCAGGCGGCGCGGGCCGGAGACATTGGCAGCGAAGACGCCGCCGATGGTCGGCTCGCCCGATGTGCCCATCACAGGGCGATGATCCATCGGCTCGAAGGCGAGCATCTGGCCGCTCGCCGAAAGCGCCGCCTCGACTTCGGCGAGCGGCGTGCCGGATCGGACGGTCATGATCATTTCGCCGGGATTATAGGCGACGATGCCGGAAAGGCCTGTCGAACGCAGCCGGTCCTCGGCGGCAACCGCATTGCCGAAGCCCGAGCGGCTATCGCCGCCGCAGATTGCGAGCGGCCTGCCGGCTTCCGCATGGGCGCGGACGATCGCCGACGCCTCTTCCTCGGTCTTCGGCATCAGATCGATCATGCGGCGGGACGCCCTTCGAGCGGGAAGACCTTCGACGGATTGAGGAGCCAGCCGGGATCGAAGGCGGCGCGCGCCGCCATTTGCTGGGCGAGATCCACCTCGGAATATTGGTGCGGCATCAGGTCGCGCTTCTCGATACCGACGCCGTGTTCGCCGGTGAGGCAGCCGCCGGCATCGACGCAGAGCCTCAGTATATCGTTGCCGGCCGCCTCGGCGCGGGCGGCATCCTCCGGATCATTGGCGTTGAAGAGGATCAGCGGATGCATGTTGCCGTCGCCGGCATGGAAGACGTTGGCGACGCGCAGGCCGTAATGATCGACGATCTCGGCGGTCCGCTTCAGCACGTAGGAGAGCTGGCTGAGCGGCACGGTACCATCCATGCAGATATAGTCGGCGATGCGGCCGGTGGCGCCGAAGGCGGATTTGCGGCCCTTCCAGATCAATGCCGCCTCGGTCGCCGACTGGCATTCGCGCACGGTCTTGACAGCGTGCCGGCGGGCGATCTCGACGATGTCCTTCAGCGCGGCGTCCATTTCCGCTTCCGATCCCTCGACCTCGACGATCAGCAGCGCGCCGACATCGAGGGGATATCCGGCATGGGCGAAGGCCTCGCAGATCTCGATCGCCGGCTTGTCCATGAATTCGATCGCAACCGGGATGATGCCGGCGGCGATGACATCGGCAACGCAGGCGCCGGCCTCTTCCGAGCTCTCGAAGCCGAAGAGCACCGGGCGCGCGCCCTCCGGCTTGGCGATCAGCCGCACCGTCGCCTCGGTGACGATGCCGAGCTGGCCCTCGTGGCCGCAGACGAGGCCGAGCAGGTCGTAGCCTGCCGCATCCAGCGCCTTGCCGCCGAGCTCGATCACCGTGCCATCGACCAGCACCATCCTGACGCCGAGCAGATTGTTGGTGGTGACGCCATATTTCAGGCAGTGGGCGCCGCCGGAATTCATGCCGATATTGCCGCCGATCGTGCAGGCAAGCTGCGAGCTCGGGTCAGGCGCATAGAAAAAGCCGTCCGCGGAGACGGATTCGGAAATATTGAGATTGGTGACGCCCGCCTGAACCACGGCGACGCGGTTCGGCAAATCGATTTCGAGGATGCTGTTCATCTTCGACAGGCCGAGCACGACGGCATCTTCCTGCGGAATGGCGCCGCCGGAGAGCGAAGTGCCAGCGCCGCGCGGCACGACGGGAATGCCGTAGCGATTGCAATAACGCATGATGGCGGAAACCTCGGCCGTGGTGCGCGGCAGGGCGACGGCGAGCGGCAGGCGGCGGTAGGACACAAAGGCGTCGGTTTCGAACGGCACCAGCTCGCGCGCCTCATGCACCAGGCATTCCGGCGGCAGAAGATCAGACAGATCGGCAACGATCTGGGCGCGGCGCGCCAGCACGTCAGCGCGGGGGCTGAGAAACGAAATGGCGTCGGACATGGCGTTCTCCCTGGCCCTGACGACGGGGAATGACAGCGGAAACCGGCCGCGAACCTCCCTGCTGCCGATAGACCGGCTTAGCACTTTCCCGAAAGTGGCGCAAATGCTAAGCACTTATGCCAAAAGGGGAAAAAGTCACAAAACCATATGACCAATCTGGGTGATCTTGAAATCTTTGCCAAGGTCGTTTCGACAGGCAGCATGTCGCTCGCCGGCCGCGCGCTCGGCTTTTCGCCGGCCGTCGTCTCCAAACGGATCAAGCGGCTGGAGGACCGGCTCGACACCCGGCTTCTGCAACGCACGACACGGCAGATCTCGCTGACGGAGGCCGGACAGGGCTTCTACGACCGCGTTCTCGGCATTCTCGCCGGGCTCGAAGAGGCAGAATTCTATATTTCCGGCCGCTCGGCGCAGATGCACGGCACGCTGAAGATCTCGGCCCCGACCTCCTTCGGGCGCATGCATATCGCGCCGCATCTGAAGGATTTCATGGAGGCGCATCAGGCGCTTGCGATCAACCTGGTGCTGACCGACGAATTCAGCGACATCGTCGGCGGCGGCTTCGATCTGGCGATCCGCATCGCCGAACTCACCGATTCGAGCCTCGTTGCCCGAAGGCTGGCGCCGGTGCGCCGGCTGCTCTGCGCTTCGCCGGATTACCTTGCGGCTCATGGCGAGCCGAAGCATATCGACGAGCTGAAACACCATCGCTGCCTGCCGGCCCACAACAATGACACATGGCGGCTGAAGGGCCCGGACGGGGCGCTAAGTCTCAGGCCGGAAGGCTTGCTGATTACCAATTCCAGCGAGGTGATCCGCGAGGCTGTCATCGCCGGTCTCGGGATCGCGCTGCGCTCCACCTGGGATATCGGCGAAGAGCTCAAGAGTGGCCGCCTGGTGCAGGTGCTGCCGGCCTATGAAAGCTCGCACAATGTCGCGCTGTCGGCCGTCTATCCCAGCCGGCAGTTCCTGCCGGCCAAGGTGCGACTGTTCATCGACTATCTGGCAGAACTTTATGGGCCTGTCCCCTACTGGGAGCGCTGATGGCGGCGCCGGTTCAGCGCGCTAGCCTCTCGATGACGAGATCCAGCAGGGCACGCAGCCGCGCCAGGCGCTTCATGTCGCGGTGATAGCCGACCCAGGTGTCGCGGCCGGGCGGCGGTTCACCGAGATCGACCAGTTCGATGGTCGCAAGAGAATCGCCGAGCGGCCGTGGCAGGACGGCGAGCCCGGCTCCCTTGGCACAGAGCGCTGCCTGCACGTCGCGGCTGTTGCTGCGCATGACGATGTCGGCCCGCGGCAACAGGCGCCGCAGCCAGCCGACATCCGGCATGTCGCCGAAAGCTTCGTCCATGGTGACGAGGCGGGTGCCCGCGCCGTCGCCGGCTTCGGGGTGCGGCGCGCCGCGGCTGATGTAAACGCCGTATTCGATATGAATGAGCTTGCGCGATATGACCTCCGCCTCCGTGAAAGGCTGGATACGGAAGACGAGGTCGGCTTCACGTCGCGACAGGCTGAGAAGCCGGCTGTCGGTCAACAATTCGACCTCCACCTTCGGATGGACTTGCGAGAATTCCGCCAGCACCGGCGAAAGCACATGCGCGCCGAACCAGTCGGATGAGGACAGCCTGAGAAAGCCATCGAGCTGACGGCTGCCGCCGGCAAGGACACGCTCGACGGCGAGCGCCTCGTCCTCGATCCGTTCGGCGCCGGCGAATACGGCCGCGCCTTCATCCGTTAGGACGAAGCCATCGGTCGTGCGCTGAAAGAGTGTCTGGCCGAGAGAGGTTTCAAGGGCACGCAGCCGCCTGCCCATCGTCGGCTGCGTCAGTCCGAGGCTGCGGGCTGCTGCCCCCAGCGTACCGAACCGCGCGATCGCCAGAAACAGCTTGAGGTCGCTCCATTCCATCGTTCGCATCCGCCAAACAAAAATGCATGGACCTCAGTCGTTATCTTTCATTTTCATTCGCGTTTCAATGAACCACCTTCTTCCAGAGCAAACTCATTGCGGAGGTCTCTACAGACACCGCACTGCGAATGAAGGAGAGTTCCATGTCTGTAAAATCAACGATGAAAGCGTTGCTGGCGGAAGCGCCGAATTCGCCATTGCGCATCGCCGATATTGCAAAACCGGTGCCCGGCGAAGGCCAGGTTCTGGTGCGCATCAAGGCAAGCGGCGTCAATCCGCTCGAGCTCAAGATCCGGGCCGGCAATGCGGCGCATGCCCGCCATCCGCTTCCCGCCATTGTCGGCATCGATATGGCCGGCATCGTCGAAGAGATCGGGGAAGGCGTCAGCGGTTTCCGCCAAGGCGACGCGGTCTACGGCATGACCGGCGGGGTCGGCGGCATTCAGGGATCACTTGCCGAATTTGCAGCCGTCGACGCCGCGCTCTTGGCGCCAAAGCCGCAGAATCTGTCGATGCGCGAGGCAGCCGCCCTGCCGCTGATCTCGATCACCGCCTGGGAGGGGCTTGTCGACCGCGCTGGGGTCAAGGCCGGCCACAAGGTTCTGGTGATTGGCGGCGGCGGTGTCGGCCATATCGTCGCGCAGATCGCCAAGGCTGCCGGAGCCGAGGTCTATGTGGTCGACGGCGCTTCGAAAGCGGACTATCTCGCCGGCCTTGGCGCAACACCGATCGATCGTGGCGCGGAAACGATGGAAGCCTATGTCGCAAGACACACCAGCGGCAAGGGTTTCGATCTGGTCTACGATACGGTCGGCGGCCAGGGGCTCGATACGGCATTCCGAGCCGTCAGCCAGTTCGGCCACGTCGTCAGCTGCCTTGGCTGGGGAAGCCATGCGCTGGCGCCGCTCTCCTTCAAGGCAGCCACCTATTCCGGCGTCTTCACGCTGCTGCCGCTTCTGACCGGCGAAGGACGCGCCCATCATGGTGAGATCATGCGGGAGATAACGAAGCTTGCCGAAGCCGGCAAGGTGATGCCGATGCTCGACCCGCGCCGCTTCACCTTTGCCGATGCCGATGAGGCGCATCGGCTGATCGAAGACCGGCAGGCGCGCGGGAAGCTCGTCGTCGAGATCGACTGATCTTAATCCGTCCGCGGAATTAGCGCGCCAGATCGAGATAGGCGTTTGCGACCATCGCATCGATATCGGGGGGCACAGGCACGATGCAGGATTGGGGGCCGGCTTCGCCCCTGGCGATGCGCTCCAGGCAGCGGGCCTGAAGGGTGAAGCCGAGATCCATCGATTCGACGGTATTGCCGAGCGGCCGCGGGCCGGCGAGATTGGCCATGTGGCCGCCGCCGAGCACATGGAAGGAGCGGCCGTCGCTGAGATGGAAGGTCTCGATGTGATCGGCCTCATAACGATCGATACCGGCGACATCGGGATGGCGGCGGAAAGCCTCGACATCGATCTCATGCGGGAAATGGCCGCCATTCATCAGGATCGCGCCGTCCTTGACCAGCGGCAGGTCGGCCGCCGTCACGATAGCGGCAAAACCCGTGACGGTGACGATTATATCTGCCGAGCGGATCGCCGCATCGCGCAGCGGCGTGACGAAGCCGTCGAGATGAGCTTCGAGCGTCGTCACCGGATCGATATCGACGACGCTGACGGTGGAAAAGCCATTGCGGAAACAGGCGGCCGTGCCCTTGCCGCAGGCGCCGTAGCCGAAGACCGTCACGCGTTTGCCGTTGGTTGAGCGGTTGGTGAAGCGCAGGTAGCTTTCGAACAGGCTCTGGCCGACGGCATGCCTGTTTTCAGCAAACTGCTTGATGGGGCTGTCGTTGATGACGAGGATCGGCATGTTCAGGCGCTCGCGCAGCGGCAGCAGACGGGTGCGGCCCGAGGTGGTTTCCTCGGTGCCGCCGCGGAGATTGGCGTAGGGTTTTTCCGCCGCGATGGCGAAAAGATCGCCGCCATTGTCGAGCAGCAGATCCGGCTTTTCGGCGATCATTGCTTCGAGGCTCTGATGATGAGCGGCGGGATCGGTCGTCTGCGTGGCAAAAACCGTGATGCCTTGGGAACGCAGGAACTCGACCGTCGAAGGCTGGGTGCTGTTGAGATTACCGGTGCAGACGAGACGCGCGCCGCCGGCGCGAAGCGTCATCAGCAGCGCCACCGTCTTCGGCTCCAGGTGAATGCCGGTGCCGATCGACACGCCCTCGAACGGACGCGTCCGCTCGAATTCGGCCGCCGTCGCCTTGAGCAGCCGGCAGCTGCTGCCGATCCAGTCGATGCGGGTTGCGCTCTTTTCCATCATCTCTTTCCTACGTCGGTGTTTGGTGCCGTTTCTAGAGTTTGCGCAATTCCGGACGCAAAACCGCTGCACACTTTTGCTGGAATTGCTTTAGCGAAGCAGCGGCTCTGCGAACATGGAGGTAATTCTGACGCAGGGGCAGAAAATCTGCCCTTTCAGGTCGGCGTCCCGCCACGAAGCAGCCAGGCGGACAAGGCGGCAAAGGCCGTCCGTTTCGCATCCGGCGTGCGGCAGCAGAGACTATAGCCCGATGGCCGGGAGATGAAGCCATAGGGCGCGACCAGATGCCCACGCTGAAGATCGTCCTCGATCGAGGCGCGTGGCGCAAGCGCGATGCCAAGCCCGGAGCGGGCGGCACCCAGCGCCAGCAGCAGATCCTCGAATTCTTGGGCACGGGAAAAGACGACCGGCGGTGTGCCGCTTTCGGAAAACCATTCGTCCCAGAGCTTCGGAACGCTGCGGCTGACAAGCATCGTCAGCGCACCCATTGCCGCCGGGCCGCTCGACAGTGTCGCGGCAAGCGAAGGCGTCGCGACCGGGCCGAATTCGTCCTCCATGAACCGCAGGGCGGTGATGCCCGCGGCCGGCCGGTATTCGCCGCCCATGATCACAGCGTCCAATTCGGGGTGCATCTGCAGCGGTTCGACCATGGTCATCGGCACGATGTCGACGGTATCGCCGAGGCTCGCCTGCATGTCTGCTGCGCGCGGCATCAGCCACCAGACTGCGAAGGCGGAGGGCACGCCGAGGCGGATGCGGCCCGGCACCACGCCTTCGAGTTCCGAAGCCGCGCGGTGCAGAATGTCGAAAGCCGCACTCGCGGCGGCTGCAAAAGCGCTTGCCTGCACGGTCGGGATCAACCTGCGGCCGTCACGCAGGAAGAGCTTGCGGCCGAAGTGATTCTCCAGCGTGTCGATCTGCTGGCGCACGGCGCCGCGCACCACATTCAGCTCTTCGGCAGCCTTCAGAATGCTGCCGTGACGGCAGACGGCCTCGAAAGCACGGATGGCATTGAGTGGGGGAAGACGCATGGGGACGACATTCACAAAATCATAGTGGATCACTAGATCTCGCCATTGAACGAAAGGCAAGATCACGCCATATTGTACAGCTGTGCAATGTGACGCATTCGAGACAGGGCGTGACGGATTTTCCGAGCCTGTCCCGCCTCGATTTCCCTATGAACGGCGATCAAATCGCGTTTCGAATCGTCACGCCTATTTTGGATTGAGTAAGCTTTCCGTGATATACGTATATGAGTGATTCCTAACGACGACTGCGAAGGTGACCCGACCATTGACTCTTCTCGCCCGACTGGCCTCCGATGTGCAACTGATGTTCCGGCGTCCACCGCGACAGCAATATGGTGCGCTGTGCTATCGGGTAAAGAAGAAGAGCGGTGCCGTCGAAGTGTTGCTGCTGACGAGCCGCGATACCGGTCGCTGGGTCATTCCCAAGGGCTGGCCGATGACGGGAAAACGCGCCCATGAGGTCGCGATGCAGGAAGCCTTCGAGGAAGCCGGCGTCCGCGGCCTAGTCGAAACGGAGACGCTCGGCGCCTACACTTATTCGAAGGTGCTGCGCGACGGGGTGCAGGTGATCTGCAAGGTGCAGGTCTATGCGCTCGAAGTCACCGACATGGCGAAAAACTTCAAGGAAAAGGGCGAGCGCCGCATCGAATGGGTTTCGTTCGACGAGGCGGCGGCGCGCGTGCGCGAACCGGAGCTCCGCCACCTTTTCCTCGCCTTCAAACAGATGATGGCCGACAGGCTTTCGGCCAAGGCGGCAAAACAAATTCCGGCAGTGAAACAAATTCCGGCCGAATGAATCCTGCCATCTTGCGCTGTTAGGAAAGCAGCGTAGAAGCAGATTCATCCTCAGGAAAAAGAATGCCGCCACGTCCCGCAGTCCTCACGAAACGAACGCTCGACAAGGACCTCGACAAGATCACCCATGCCGAGGACGCGGCGAAGCATGTTTTGCGGCGGCTGGTGCCGCCTGGTCTCGGGCTGATCTTCGTCGGTCTGGCCATGCTCTTTGCCGGCGTCTACGTATTCGACCAGCCGGGAGCGATGCTCGTCATCGCGGCGGCGGCCCTTGCCGGCTACATGGCGATGAACATCGGCGCCAACGACGTGACCAACAATGTCGGTGCCGCCGTCGGCGCGCGCGCCATGACGATGGGCCAGGCACTCATCATCGCCGCGATTTTTGAACTTCTTGGCGCCACGATCGGCGGCGGCGAGGTCGTCAAGACGATTTCCACAAACATTGTCGACGCCGTCCAGGTACCGCCGGCGCTGCTCGGCTGGATCATGATGGCGGCCCTGATGGCAGCAGCCCTCTGGATCAACCTTGCAACCTGGATGAACGCACCGGTCTCCACCACCCATGCGATCGTCGGCGCGGTGATCGGCGCCGGCATCTCAGCCGTCGGGCCGGAGCCGGTGAACTGGCGGGTGATGCTGGAGATCACCTCGAGCTGGATCACCTCGCCGCTGATCGGCGGGCTGATCGCGGCCGGGCTGCTTTATCTCGTCAAGACCCTGATCATCTACCGCGACGACAAGATCGCGGCCGCACAGCGCTGGGTGCCGGTGCTGGTGGCGGTGATGGCCGGCGGCTTCATGGCCTATATGGTGCTGCAGCTGTCGCCCACGGGCAAATTTCAGTCTTTCACCATCATCCTCATCGGGATCGGCATCGGGCTGGTGAGCTGGCTTGCCGCCCGGCCGCTCATTCTCGCCCAAGCGCGAGAGCTCGAAAGCCGCAACAGCTCGCTGCGGGTGCTGTTTAAGCTGCCGCTCATCGGTTCCGCAGCACTGCTGTCCTTCGCGCATGGCGCCAACGACGTTTCGAACGCGGTCGGACCGCTTTCTGCGATCGTCCATTCGGTCGGCATCGGCGGCGACGGCGGCATCGGGCATCCGCCGCTCTGGGTGATGCTGATCGGCGCCCTCGGCATCTCCGTCGGCCTGCTGCTCTTCGGGCCGCGCCTCATCCGCCTGGTCGGCGAGGAGATCACCAAGCTCAATCCGATGCGGGCCTACTGCGTCGCGCTGTCGACAGCCTTCACAGTTATCGTCGCCTCCTGGCTCGGCCTGCCGGTCAGCACCACGCATATCGCCGTCGGCGCCGTCTTCGGTGTCGGATTCTTCCGTGAATGGTACACGCGCCATTCGAAGGCCCGCATCGCCTATATCAGACGCAAGGCCGAAAGCTTTGATATCGACGAGCCGGAAGAGCCGAATATCCACGAGACCCGGCGGCGCTATCTCGTGCGCCGTTCGCATTTCATGACGATCATCGCCGCCTGGATCGTCACCGTGCCGGTTTCGGCAGCGCTTGCGGCAATGATTTATTGGGTTATGTTCGCGCTCTTCGTCTGAGATCCCGAGTTTTTTAAATGCGCGCCAATTTCCGTATGCAACGGCTTTTCGTCGACGCGCCGCTTTCCAGCGGCGCCGTCGTGGAGGCGAATGCCGATCAGTTCAACTATCTCGGTAATGTGCTGAGGATGGAAGACGGTGCGGAGATCCTGCTCTTCAACGGCCGCGACGGCGAGTGGAAGGCGACCCTTACCTTCCCCACGCGCAAACGCATCCTTTTGACGGCAACCGAAGAGACGCGGCCGCAGCCGCTGCCTTGCGACCTGCACTACCTCTTTGCGCCGCTCAAGGTCGGCCGCATGGACTACCTCGTGCAGAAGGCGGTCGAAATGGGAGCCGGCCTGCTGCAGCCGGTCATGACCCAGCACGTCCAGGGCAAGATCACCAATCTCGACAAGCTGCGCGCCAATGTCGTCGAAGCAGCAGAGCAATGCGGCATCCTCGGCATTCCCGATGTCGCCGAGCCGGTGAGGCTTCTCGAGCTGCTCGACCGCTGGCCGAGCGAGCGCCGCATCATCTATTGCGACGAGGGCGATGCCGGGCAAAACCCGCTGCCGGTGCTGTCGGCGATCAGGGAAAGACATCTCGCTTTGCTCGTCGGGCCGGAAGGCGGCTTTTCGGAAGAGGAACGGGCGAGGCTTCGAAGCCTCGATTTCGTCACCGCCATTCCGCTCGGACCGCGCATCCTGCGGGCCGATACGGCAGCCGTTGCGGCACTGGCAGTGGTCCAGGCCGCGATCGGCGACTGGAACTAAGGTCGAAAACGGGTTGACATGGAAATCGGCGCTATCTTTTTGATGTGTCGTTGAAAGAATTTCACTTGCAACATAGGTGGCTTGGGTCCAAATCACCCTTCCAATTGCCCGGCCCCCTGGGCGCCTTTTTGAATACAGGTATCCCGCATGGCCCGCGACACTACCGACCAGACACCGCTCTCTTCGGTCCAGGATCTGACCGATTATATCGCCGCGGGCAACAAGCCGCGGGAGCGCTTCCGGATCGGCACCGAACACGAGAAATTCGCCTTCTTCCGCGCCGACAACAGCCCGGTTCCCTATTTCGGCGATGCCAGCATTTCGGCCCTTTTGACCGGCCTGCAGAAAAAAAGCGGCTGGGAGCCGATCACCGACGGCGGCAACATCATCGGCCTTGCCGAGCAGAACGGCATGGGCGCGATCTCGATCGAGCCCGGCGGCCAGTTCGAACTCTCCGGCGCACCTCTGGAGACGATCCACGAGACCTGTCGGGAATCGAACCAGCATCTGGCAACGCTGCGCGAAATCGCCGAGCCGATGGGCATCCGCTTCCTCGGCATCGGCGGCAGTCCGAAATGGACCTATGCGGAAACCCCGCAGATGCCGAAGTCACGCTATGAGATCATGACCCGCTATATGCCGAAGGTCGGTACCCAGGGTCTCGACATGATGTATCGCACCTGCACGATCCAGGTGAATCTCGACTTCTCCTCGGAAGCCGACATGCGCAAGAAGATGCGCGTCTCGATGAAGCTGCAATCGCTGGCGACCGCCCTCTTCGCATCCTCGCCCTTCACCGAGGGCAAGCCGAACGGGCTGCTTTCCTGGCGCGGCGATATCTGGCGCGATGTTGACAACCGGCGTGCCGGCCTGCTCGATTTCACCTTCCGCGACGATTTCGGCTTCCGCGACTATGCCGAATGGGCGCTCGACGCGCCGATGTATTTCATCGTCCGCGATGGCCGCTATCACGACTGTACCCATGTCACCTTCCGCCAGTTCATGAACGGCGCATTGAAGGGCGAGGTCGCCGATCCGGCGCCGACGATGGGCGACTGGACGAACCATCTTTCGACACTCTTCCCCGACGTGCGGCTGAAGCGTTTCCTCGAAATGCGCGGCGCCGACGGCGGCCCGTGGCGCCGCATCTGTGCCTTGCCGGCCTTCTGGGTCGGCCTGCTCTACGACGATGCGGCACTCGAAGCCGCCGACGAACTGAGCAAGGATTGGAGCTTTGCCGAGATCGGTGCGCTGCGCAACGCCGTTCCCGCCGAAGGGTTGAAGGCACAATTCCGCGGACATCCGCTCTTCGACATGGCGCGCGAGGTGATCGGCATATCAAGGGCCGGCCTCAAGGCGCGGGGCAGGCTCAACCGGGAAGGCCAGGACGAGAGCATCTTCCTTGCGCCGCTCGAAGAAGTGCTCGCCAAAAAGGCGACGCTCGCCGAGGATCTGCTGTCGCTCTATTACGGCCGCTGGCACGGGTCCGTGGAACCGGTCTTCGAGGACTATCAGTACTGAACCTGAGCCCCTGAATTCCCTAAATCGGAATAGATTCAAGGAATATGCAGTAGCAAGCTGTGGTCACGGCGCCTTCGCGCGCTTCCTGGCTTCGCGCGATCTGGCCGTGCGACGGGCGGGCCTCAGTTCCTCGATCGTCGGCAGCCACCACTCGGCATCCTGAACTGGTGGCATCTTCGCAGGCCAGGTGCGGACGAGTTCTTCCAATGTGGGCACCCGCCAATATCCCCAGACATGATCCTCGGTCACGCCGGCATAGAAGTCCGTAACGACGTTCGGGTCGACCAGTTCACCTGATATTTCGGTAAAGACGACGATTCCATAAGCGGTGACCACAGGACGGCCTATCGGCGGCAAGTCGTCGCTCTGAAGCGGGTAGCGATGACGCTTTCGTTCCGCAGAGCGGAGCTTGCTGCGCACATCCTGTTCGGTCCCCTTCCGCTCTTCGGCTCGACGTCGTCTCTCCTCCGGCTCGTTTCTGCGCGCCGCTGCCTCGATCTCCGGCCACCGGCGTCTGAGTTCCTCATAGGACCGGAAGGGAACGTGCCATAGCTTGAGATCGCCGTCCCATCGCGAAAATGGCACCTCGCGCAGTTCGTCGACGACGGTCTTCGAATACGGCGTGCGGATTCGAAAGCCTGCCTTGCCGAGTTCAAGGTAATGACTGTCGATGGGATCGAAGGCGAAGGCGTCTCGGCCCTTCGCATCCGCATGGGCGTCGGCTTCAGCCTCCATCTCGGCAAGCCATTGCCCGATGCGGCGAGACGCCGTTCGCCCGGGAACGAACCAGGCCTTGCGGGCATCACTCCAGCGGGCGCGGGGGAAGCGTCTTCGGAATTGTTCGACGGTCATCCTGTCATAGGGGAAGGAAATGTCGGCGCCCGGCTTCGCACCGTCTTCACTCGGCGCCTCGTCGTGACCAGTGGAGGATTTGGTTTCGGCCATGGAAGAAGAACGCCGGTGCGCAGGGATCGGTTTCCAGTGAGGATACCATATAGGCCGACGGAGGGTGACGGTCTGCTGTCGTTGTGGCCGCTTTCGCCTCATCAACTCAGTTCGCTGGAGCCTCGACCGCATGCTCCAGCAAAATTCCTCCCTAAGTTCTTATGGCAAAAAGCCGTTTGCGCATTAGCATTTCAGGTTATAGTGGCGTTACAAAGCGTCGCGACCGGGGGAAAGGGATTCCATGCTGCCACTCTTCGACATGATGATGCAGGCGCAGAACGGCGCGGCGATGGAGGCGATCGCCCGGCAGTTCAACCTTGCGCAGGAACAGGCGACGAAGGCGATGGCGGCGCTGATGCCGGCCTTTTCCGCCGGGCTGAAACGCAGCACCAGCAATCCCTATGATTTCGTCGGGCTGATGCAGGCGGTTTCCTCCGGCAACTATGCGCGATATTTCGAGGATATGAACCGGGCGTTCACGCCGGAGGGTATTTCCGACGGCAACAACATCCTTGCCCAACTCTTCGGCTCGAAGGAGGTTTCGCGCGCGGTCGCCGCCCAGGCGGCGCAGATGACCGGCATCGGCCAAGATATCTACAAACGGATGCTGCCGGTGCTGGCCGATACGCTGATGGGCGGGCTCTTCAAGCAGACGACCGGCCAGATGGCCTCGCCGGTCAACCCCTTCGTCAACACGGCGATGGGCGAGACCATCCAGAAATGGCTTGAGAGTACCGGCTTCGCGCCGAAGCCGGCCCCGGAGCCTAGCGTCTTCGACAATCCCTTTACGCAGGCGATGCAGCAGATGTTTTCGGTGCCGAAGCCTGCGCCAACGCAGACGCCGAACCCCTTCCTCGACAATCCTTTCGCCAAGGCCTTCCAGGAGATGATGGGCGGGCTCGGCCAGCAGCCGGCTGAGACTAAGACCAAGACGCCGGAAGCGCCACAGGAAGAGGCGAAGGCCGCTGCAGACAGCTATACCGAGATGCTGAACGCCATGTTCGACAGCGGACTGGAAGTGCAGAAGAACTACCAGAAGAATTTGGAAGCGATCTTCGAAACCTATCGGCCGAGGCGCTCCCCGGAAACGAGCGAATAGCGCTCTAAAGCGCGTCGCGATCTTTCAGATTCGATTGCCACGCTTTAGGTCCTTGGTTTCTCGCATGTCGTTGCCGCAAAACAGCGGCACGCTTTTGCGCGACATGCTTTCGCGCATAAAAAAAGCCCGGAGATGGCTTGAGAAAGCCGATCACCGGGTCAAGCGGCAGGGCTATTGGCTATCACCCTGCGGGGAAACTTAACGCTCCTGCTCCTCGTAGGAGCGCAAGAACGACGACAGGCGCCAGCGATTGCGCGCCGAGCGCGTCAGATGTTCCGACGGGTCCTCGAAGAAGGTCGACGCCAGGAACGCGGAGGTCAGGTCGGCCCTGCTAAGGCCGATATCCCTCAGCTGAGCGTCACTCAGATCGTGCAGCGTGTTGATCTCCATGCGATTGCGGAACCCGCGAAAGAGGGAGGCCAGCGGTGCGAGGCCTGCTGCCAGACGCTGGGAAAACGTCGGGGTGAGCTTGCCGCAGTCGAGTTCTATTGTTCTGTCTGTCATCCGCATGGGACTCTCCTTTCTTTCGATTTCTTTCAGGCGCGCAACAACCCACCCCTCCCGCGAGGTCGCACGGAAAGGAGCAAGGCTGAATTGGCTCGGACAGGCAGGGTGTCTGTCCTTCACTTTGCTTGATTTGCATCCCGAAGATGCCAAAGACCTATTGATCAGTCCAACGAATGTTTCTAATGATTATCATCAGCTATCTTTATGGGTGAAAACATGTCCGCGCCTCTTGATCTCGACCAATTGCAGACTTTCATCGCCATCGTCGATTCCGGCAGCTTCACCAAGGCCGCCGACAGGGTCTACAAGACCCAATCGGCCGTCTCCATGCAGATGCGCCGTCTCGAGGAGCGCATCGGCAAGCAGCTGTTCATCAAGGACGGCCGCGGCAACCGGCTGACGGTCGAGGGCGAAAAACTGCTCAACTATGCCCGGCGCATCATTCGCCTCAACAACGAGGCGATTGCTGCTTTCGACGACAACAGGCTGGAGGGGATGCTGCGCATCGGTACGCCCGACGATTATGCCGACCGCTACATGCCCGAAATCATCGGCCGCTTCGCCAAGACGCATCCAAATGTCGAGCTCTATATCGTCTGCGAGCCCTCGGTGGATCTGGCCGAGCGCATGCACAAGGGCGAACTCGACATCGCGCTCGTCACCCACAATCCGCGCGAGCGCATGTCCGATGTGGTGAGAACCGAGCCGCTCTGCTGGGTGGGTTCGGCCAACCACCCCATCCGCGACGACGCCCCGGTGCCGCTTGCCGTCGGCCGGCGCGATTGCCAGTGGCGCCAGCTCGCCTGCTCGGCGCTCGATGCTGTGGGACGCGAGCACCAGATCCTGTTCACCAGTTGGTCCTGC